>JAPOYX010000153.1 GCA_026706345.1 Gemmatimonadota bacterium
CTGCGCATTCGCCGTTCCGGCGTCTGCCCGGTTTTCAGGCACACACAGCGGTACCCCCAACCTGTCGGAAGAAACGGCCGACACCGTGACTTACGGTTTCGTGTTCCAGCCCTCGTTCCTGCCCGGTTTCAACTTCACGGTGGACTACTGGGATATCAGGATCGAAGACGCCATCCAGTCGGTCACGGCTCAGGACATCGTGAACAGCTGTTACCAGGGCGAATCCCTCAATGACAACTTCTGTACGCTGTTTACTCGTAACGCGACGCCGACGTCGGCTCAGTTCGGGGGATTCAATTTCATCCGGTTCACCGACATCAACTTCGCGAGGCTTGAGACCGACGGCATTGACGCGAGCGTCGGGTACAACTTCGGCTTTGGCGCTCACGACTTCGAAGCGACAGTCACCGGGACCAAGGTCAACTCGCTGAACAACTTCACCAACCCCACCAACCTGAACGATATCGACGTGGAGCTGGGCGAAATCCTGCGCCCCGAAATGGCCGGCAACATCCTGCTGCGCTGGACGTGGGGCGATCTGAGCATCGGCTGGCAGTCCCAATACCTGGGAGACATGCTGTTGGGCTCCGCCAGAGTGGAAATCGATACCGCACAAACCCTGTTCGGCGACGCGGTATTCCTGGACGGCGTCTGGATTCACGATGTGAACGCCCGATACGATGTCGGCGACGACATGACCTTTTACGGCGGCATCAACAACGTGACCCATACGGATCCGTTCATATCCGAGAACGCCTTTCCGGCCACCCCGCGTGGACGGATGATTTTTGTCGGCGGAAACTATCGCCTGTAGGCGCTCCGGATTGTTGTGGGCGATCCGGGATTAAGCTCGGGCTCTCTGCTCACGCCAGAGCCCGAGTTTCTCCTGCAGTCCGCGGTCGGAGAAGCTGAACAACATGACGTCTTCGCCGCCGGCGATGTGACGGTGTTGCGACCAGATAGGAACCGCAAAGGTGTCCTTCGGTCCCCACTCCAGCACCTCATCGCCGATTTCTGTGCGTCCGGAGCCCTCGATCACCGAGTAGACACAGGCGTCCGTCTGCCGGTAGGGCGCCCCGCGGAACCCGGCCGGCAATAGCTGGAGGAAGGCAGACAGCGTCGGTATGGCGTCGTCTCCGGTGAGCGGATTGGTGTACCGGGTTTTCACGCCGTGGCATGGGTCCGGTTCGCTGGACTTGCTTATTGCTGCCAACGCTTCCCGAGTCCGTTCATAGGTGTAATTGACCACGGGCGTGTACGCGGCGCGGTGTTCATGCCCAAGGGGGACGACACCCATCCCGTAACGCACCGACGAATCGCCGGGTGGCCGCGTTTCGGGATGCTGGAATCCTGGATAAGCCTCGAAATATGTCAGTCCGAGCTTGTCGGTGAGAGGCCAGTCCAGGCCGTCAAGCCAGATCATCGGCTCATCGGTTTCGTTGCCATGGTCGTGCCATGTTCTTGACGGCGTGACCACGAAGTCCCCCGGATACATGTAGGTGCGCTCGCCGTTCACGGCGGTGTAGGCGCCGCCGCCCTCAAGGATGAATCGGAATGCAGCGGGGCTGTGTCGATGGGAAGGCGCCACCTCGCCCGGCATGACAAGCTGGTAGCCGGCGTAGATCGTCGGCGTCACCGCCATGTTCGGCTTGAGCCCCGGATTCATCAGCGCGAGCACGCGACGCTCCGCTTCCTCCGCCGAGATGAGCTCCCCGCTTCGCATCACCAGCGGCCGCACTTCGCTGTACCGCCAGAGCGCCGGCGCCATCCCGGGGCCCGGCTCGGTCCGGTTGGCGAACTGATTCATCTCTTCCCACAGCGGCCAGAGCTTCGCGCCCCGCACGTCGCTATAGAAATCCGGACAGGCCTCCTTCAGTTCCGCCGCGCCGACGTGAACATGCCTCGGGTCGAGTTTCGTTGCCATGGAATCCCTCTCGGGGACCGGGTTACAAATCCGACCCCGCCAAGTCAGCGAACCGGTACGCGCATGGCGCCGATGCCCTCGATTTCGCACTCCAGTGCGTCCCCCGGCTTGACGGGTCCGACACCGGCCGGCGTACCGGTGTAGATCACATCTCCCGGCAAGAGCGTGTAGAACTCCGAGCATTTGGCGATCAACATCTGCACATCGTATATCAGGTGCCGCGTGTTGGAGTCCTGGCGGATTTCTCCGTTGAGCCTCAACCGCAGATCGAGGTTGTTCGGATCCTCGATCTCTTCCGCTGTGGCCAGCCAGGGGCCCAGCACCGAGTAGGAGTCGACGGACTTGCGGATGCTGCGGTCCTCGGCACCTCGCACCGTCATGTCCAGGCCCATCGTGTAGCCGGCCACGCAGTCCAGCGCCCGGTCGCGCGCGACGCCGCGCGCTTCCCGGCCGATCACCACCGCAAGCTCGAGTTCGTGATCCGTGCGCCGGTCCGGAAAACTGCGTGTGACACCCTGGCCCGGACCCACCAGCGACGAGCACGCCTTCAGGAAACACAGCGATTCGCTGATAGGCTTGATTACGTTCTGATCGAATACGATGCCTTCGTCTGCCTCGGCTTCATCGATGTGGGTCTGGTAATTGACCGGTGCGCCGATCAACTTGGTGGGATTGGCCACGGGACTGTCGAGGGAGACCTGGTCGATGTCGATGATTGTCGCTTCAGGCAGTACTTCCTCGACGCGTTCGCGTACCGGGCCGAGATGGCGGATCAGCAGATCGCCCCGGGCCGGCAACGGCCAGCGAACCTC
>JAPOYX010000154.1 GCA_026706345.1 Gemmatimonadota bacterium
GCATGGGCAACAACCTCGGGTTTGCGGGCATCCGCAACCTGACCTGGAAGCTGGCCTTTGTGCTGAAAGGGTTTGCCCCGGCCGAGATTCTCGACACCTACGAGCCCGAGATGAGGCCCTGCGCCCTGGTGCGCATCGACACGGGCGTGAGAACCACCGAGTACATGGCGCGGATCTTCGCGGCTTTCTACGCTGGCGAAGACAGGACGCAGGCCATTCGCGACACGCAACAGTACGCCGATTACGATGGGGTGGTACTCGGCTTCGAGCACAAGTCCTCACTGATTGCCGAGAACAGCGAGCCGCCGCCCGCCACCGACAATCCGACCATCGACTTCGTGACGGCCGTTCGTGCCGGTCGCCGCGCCCCGCATGTCTGGGTGGATGAGGCCAAGGGACAGTCCGTGATCGACTGGTTCGGCCTGGAATACGTGCTGGTCGCCGGTGCTTCGGTCGGGCTTTGCCGCTGGTCGTTGGCGGTAGATGATGTACGCGCACAAGCCTGCTTTCCGATCTGCGTGCGGCAACTGCCGCAAGAGAATGTCGCCCCCTATGAGGCCCAGGCGCTCGCATTGGTGCGGCCGGACGGCATCATTGCGGATGTCTGGACCGAGACTGACGTGTTGGACGGTGACGTCGAGTCCCGGTTGCGCAAGTATCTGCCGTTGTCGTAAACGCCAACAGGCGCTTTCCGACAGCGCGCGGTATCCCATACACGCACGCTACCAAACCGGCGATTCCCGTTAACGGCCGGCAACCTCGATTACGCTCCCAGGATTTTTGGCATGGCCGAAGACGTCAGTTCGGCTCAATGCTCGGCTGTATCCGTGCTCGACGGGAATTGTTAACGCAACCAGCGTCCCGGACCCAAATGGGCCCCCGGCTCACGTTGTGGACAAGCCCAATCGGTGTTCGGTGTCGTTGTACCATCGACGACCCCGCCCGTCTGCCTTGGCCGATCTCAACCCGGCGTTTTCTTCCCGGAAAGTGCGCATCGGGCGTGGCCGGTCGATCCCCGACCGACGGACTCCGATCAACCCGCAGGTGCCTTGCCCCCAACCGTGCGGTGACCTCGCGACAGGGCGGCTTCCCACGTACCGGGCCGGGGTCGGACCAACTGAAATTGGCAAGCGGGCGGCGGTCGCGATAGCCTTACGGCAGCAAGGGGAATGATCGATGAACGAGGCGCACGCCGCCAGATACACCAAAAGCAAGGACATCCGGCGCCGCCGGATCGTGCGCAAAGCCCAACAGGTCCTCTCCGACGGCCCGCATGCCCTGAACTACAGGAAGCTCGCCCACGCTGCCCGAGTGACCGTCCCGACCATCTACAACCTGGTCGGCAACAAGGAAACCCTGTACAGGGCCCTGTCTCACGAGATCCTGGACGCCATCGAAAACGAAATGCTGCGCGGGGAGTCGGACGACCCGCTGGAACAGCTGCTCGCGCCAACCCACACCATTCTCCGTCTGGTTTCCAAGAGGCCCGACACCGTGCGGGCCGGGTACATCGCATTCGATGAACTCTATCGGAACTCGAACCGGAGCGCCCACTACGAGGTGCGCAAGCGAAGGGTTGGCCTTCAGAAGCGGGCTACCCAACCACTCATCGCGGCGAACCTTCTACGGGGCGAGGTGCCGACCAGAGTGCTGGAGTCCCTTCTGTCGCAGAGCGCCACACAGAACGGGAGGGACTGGGCGTTCAAAGTGGTATCGGCGCAACAGCTTCGCCGCAATCTGTTGATCGGCGTCTACACCGTGCTGCTGAGCGATGCGACCCCCGTTCTCCGCTCCCGGATCGTCGATCTCATGAACGGGCTTTAAAGGCGCGTACCACGCGCAATTCCCGAGACGTCCGCGAGCAACCGGCTCGCAACCCCCCTTACCACTCCCTTTGGTTAGTTACGGTTACTCCGCCAAGAATATATTGATGTGTAAACTTTCATTACGTACAATTCTTGGCCAAGAGAAATGGTCGCATTGATGGCGCCGTCCCGACCTGCAGGACGATCTTGGCGGTTTCTCGAATGGGGTGATCGACGGTTCGCGACCGTCAACGACATAAGGAGAGAAATCATGCGCAAATGTTGGCTCAGCGTGCTG
>JAPOYX010000155.1:0-1431 GCA_026706345.1 Gemmatimonadota bacterium
CACGAAGCGGACCAGGACCGGGTTCTCATCGGGAGCATGGTCAGCACACGCAGGTCGACGGTTGACGAGCTTCGCCGCCAGCACGGCGAAGGGAAGCTGCACATCCTCGGCGAAATGGGTCCGTACTACGAGGGCCTGCGGGCCGACGACCCGGCGGTGAAACCGTTCTTCGATCTGGCGGAGGAACTGGGTATCCCCGCGGCGTACCACCTGTTTCCGGGCGGCGGGCCGGGGAGCCTCTACGCGGGCGGCATGATGTCCCGGATCCGCGCGGCCAACGCGGACCCGATGCAGATCGAGGAAGTGCTGGTGACCCACCCCACCATGAAGATCTACGTCATGCACGCGGGCTGGCCGTACCTGGAAAACATGAAGGCGCTGATGTTTGCGCACCCTCAGCTCCACGTGGGCATTGCCGCCATCAATTGGTTGATCCCCACGGTGGAATTTCACACTTTTCTAAAGGGTCTGGTCGATGCAGGATACGGTAAACGCATCCTTTGGGGCACCGATCAGATGGGCATGCCATCGGTCATGGACGATGCATTCGAGGCCGTTGACGGCGCCTCGTTCCTTACCGCCGAACAGACGGCTGACATCTTCTATTTCAATGCGGCCCGCTTCCTGGGACTTTCCGAAGAGGAGATCGCCGGACATTGGGCAACGAACTAGGCGCAAGCGCAAGGCTCTGTCGCATCCCGTCCGGGCGCCGGCCGCTTACTGCCGGACCGAACCCGAACCGATGAAGGTCTTGCTGATGATTTTCCATCCCGTGCCGTCGTCGATCAGATGAAAATAGTTGGTGAAGCTCATGCCCCCCGGAAACCCCGTCTCCTCGAGCGTCACCGCGGCCACCCGTCCTTCTATCTCCATACTGACAATGCTGGGCCGGTACTCGGCTCCCAAGTCCCGCATCCGCAGGCGTTCCATGCCTTCGATGAACTCCGCGGGCCTCTCCGTGATCAGTTCATCGCCGATGTAGCCGTGCATCACCGCCCTTTCATGGAACACGCTGCGCAGCTTTTCGCCGTCGCCTTCGTACGTTCCCTGCGTGTACAGTTCGATGGCCTCGGCAACGCGCGCCGCCTCCGGGTCCGGCGCCTGCGCGAACGCGGCCGCGCAAGTCAACGACAATGCCATCAAAACGCCCCGCATCCATCTTTCAAACCACGTCACCGTTCACTTCCTCTCACTCAATCTCCTGAATACGTCCCAATGGTAGGGTGGGCAAGCTCAAAACTGAAGCCGGGTGGTGAAGTTCTTCCACTTGGTCTTGTCAAACAAGCGTAACGTGGCAACGATGAAGACAGGAACCGGAATCATGTCCCGTTCGCGAAAAGGCCTGGCCCTGCTCGGACCGGGATTGTTGTTCGCCGCCACGTCCATCGGCGTCTCCCACCTTGTGCAATCGACCCGTGCCGGAGCGACGTA
>JAPOYX010000155.1:1441-3108 GCA_026706345.1 Gemmatimonadota bacterium
GCTCATGATGTTGTTGTTCGTGCTGCTGGCTTGTGTTGCAAAATACCCCAGCTTTCGCTTCGCGCCCGACTATACCCTGGGTACCGGTACGTCGGTCCTGGAGGGTTACCGGAAACAGGGCAAATGGGCCCTGTGTATGTACGGGTTCGCGGAGGTCGCAAGCATCGTCAGCGCGCCTGCGGCGTTGGCGTTGATTACGGCGGGATTGGCGACCTCTATAATGGGAATCGACTACCGGGTCCAGGATGTCGCGACCGCCCTGGCTCTCACTACCGTTGGCGTCGTTCTATTCGGACGCTACCGCTGGGTGGAACGAATCACGAAAGTACTGCTCGTGATCATGGCCATTTCGACCGTCGCCGCGACACTGGCGATCTTGCCGAAAATCGATTGGTCGGGAGGCAGTACCGTTTCGTTTGCACAGTTGGACGCTCGGGCCCTCCTGTTCATGTTCGCCCTGATAGGCTGGATGCCGTCGCCACTGGAGGTTTCGGTCATACATAGCCTGTGGTCCAGCGCCAAGGCTCGCGATTCCGGCATCGCGCCGCCGAAGAGCGTTGCGCGGTTCGATTTCGACGTCGGTTTTTTTGGCGCGATCGCATTCGCCTTTTGCTTCGGAATCATGGGTGCGGCGTTGATATTCGGCACCGGTGAGCCCATGCCGCCGGACGCCGCACCTTTCGCAACCCGATTGATCGGGCTGTATGAGCAGTCTCTCGGCGAATACGCGGGTCCTGTCGTCGGAATCGCGGCCTTTACGGTCATGTATTCCACCCTGCTTGCCTATTTCGACGGCAATGCCAGAGCCCTGGCCACGCTGGTTGCTCGCTTCAGGACCAGTGAGGCATCGGAGCGGGCCAACGTGCCGGGCAGCGATCGCAGGATGACGAGCCTTTTCCTGATTCTGATCGCGATCTCGTGCATCGCCGTCACGTATCTCTTTGCATCCTCACTGAGCCATATCGTCGATTTCGCTACCACCACCTCGTTTGTAGTAGCGCCGATCATCGCCTTCCTGAATTATCGAGCGATCACCAGTGAGGAAGTCCCAAATGATTGGCGGCCCGGTCCGGCAATGCGGCGCTACGCCAGGATCTGCGTCGGCGTATTGGCGGTAGCTTCCATGGTCGTCCTGGCGAGTCTGCTCTAGCAGAGGGTCGGCCATGCCAAGGCTGGCGGAAATTGTCAACTTCCGGCCTCTTTTTATCAATAAACGTACGCGCCGCCAAGTCGATAATACAAGTGGTTTTTGTATTGGCATTCACCGGAATAGACGACTGCGGATACTCTTGTTGCTTTCAGCAGCGGCGGAAGCGCGTGAATCGGCCTGACGCGAGAGGGTGAAGGTATGGTCATGGGTAAATCATCGCCAGGATTGATCGGCCTAGGGGCAGTCTCGGCGGTACTGGCGGGCGGGTCTGTGACTCTGGCGCCTTTGCCGGCGGGCGCACAGATCCTTGAGGAAATCGTGGTAACGGCGCGAAGGCGCGAGGAGTCTCTCCAGGACGTTCCGATATCGGTCGTTGCCTACCAGGGGGAGGAAATCACCCTTGCCGGCATCAGCGACTATGAAGACCTCAATGTCGCCGTTCCCAACTTCTCGGCCAATTCCAATCCCATATTCGGTGAAACAGGTACGGTGTCCGTCGCCCGGGGCGTCCCGGGGG
>JAPOYX010000156.1 GCA_026706345.1 Gemmatimonadota bacterium
AATATCACGCACCCCGGCATACCCGGCCAGGGTCTGGGCCAACTCCGTTGCCGCCGCCTCCAGCGTGGGCCGGTCGCGGTGCGTCAACTGAATGTCGATATCCGCCCCCTCGCTCACATTCGTTTCGGCCTCAAAGGTCAGGGTTTCGATGCCGGCAATATGCCTGCTCGCCGCCCGCCAAGCGTCCACAAATTCCAGGCTACCAATCTCGCGCTGATCCGACGATACGAGCGAGACCTGCACGCCCACCAAGTGACTTCCCCCTACGCCCTCGGCACGCGGAGGCCCGAACGACGGCAGGGACGCACCGATCAGAGCATACGTACCCTCGAGGATGTCCGCTCCTCCGTGTTCCTCAACGGTGGTCGCGGCAGCGGTGAGCAGTTGATGCTGAACACGCCGGGCGGTCTCCATCGGCACCCCAAACGGCAGCGTCGCCTGAGCAGCGACGACATCGGTATCAATACGCGGAATAAAGCTGAACGGAACGTGGCCCCCACCGATCGCACCGCCCGCTAGAATCAGCAGTGCGATACCAGTGGCGAGCGTCGTGTACCGGTTGGCCAGGGCGAGGCGTAAGAACGGCTGATAGCCCTGCTTCATGCAGCGCTGTAAGAGGTCGTTAAAAATGCGGCGTGGCTTCCCGAGTACAGCCCACACCCGATTCTCTTGTGTCTGGTGCGACAGATGGGCGGGCAGAATGAAGAGCGATTCAATGAGCGAGACCACAAATACGGCCACCACAACCGCCGGAATCTGGCCAAAGAATCTGCCGAATGTCCCCGGTACAAAGGCCAGCGGCAAAAACGCCACGATATTGGTCAACACGGCAAACAGCACCGGCCCGGCAATGTCTCTGGCCCCTTCGATCGCGGCTGGCAAAAAAGGCATCCCTCGCTCACGCCGTTCATACACGTTTTCCCCGACGACCACCGCGTCATCGACCACAATGCCCAGGGTAATAATAAAGGCAAAGAGCGAGATCATGTTAATCGAGGCACCGGTCAGCGGCAGAAAAAGAAACGAACCTAAAATGGAGATGGGAATGCCCAAGGTCACCCAAAAGGCCAGCTTCGGGTCGAGGAAGATTCCCAATAGCAACAAGACCAGGACCAAGCCCAGAAAGGCGTTTTTCACCAACAGATTGACCCGATCACGGTAGACTTCGGACCGGTCGTTCCAGACGGTCAATCCAATTCCGGGCGGCAGATCAGTCTCGATTTCGGCCACATAGGCCCGGACGATGTCGGAGACCGACTGCGGGCTTTCATTGCCGACGCGGAAAACCTGGAGCCGGACCGCGCGTTGCCCGTTGAAAGCCGCCTCCACGTCGGTCTCCTCAAAGCCGTCATGAATATGGGCAATATCGCCCACCAGAATCTGCGAGCCGTCCGATGCCGCCGCGACCGGGATATTGGCGTACTCGCGGGCAAAGTCACGGCGTTCCTGGGTGCGCAGCAGCACTTCACCGCCTGGGGCTTTCACCCCACCGGCCGGGAGTTCAATCGCCGCTTCCCGTACCTCACGGGCAATGCGATCGAGGGTCAGATTATAGGCCCGCAGGTTGCGCTGCGGGACCTCCAGACTGATCTCCAGCGGTCTGGCGGCCGCCAACTCAATCAGGGTCACGCCGGACCGTTGCAACAATTCGTCTCGAATACGCTCGGCCAAATCGCGCAGGGTCTGCTCATCCTGCGAGCCATGCACCAGCAGAGTCAACACCAGGTTGCGCAGCTTGGACAGGCTGACGATCGGCCGTTCCGCTTCCTCGGGAAAGGACAGAATGCTGTCCACTGCGTTTTTGACGTCCTGGAGCGCCTTGCCCGTATCCGCGCCAGTCAGCAGTTCAATAGTCACCTTGGCGCGGCTTTCGGTCGCCGTAGCTCGCACCTCCTTGACTCCGTCCAGCCCCCGCACCTCGTCTTCGATGGACAGAATAACACCCTGCTCGACTTCCGCGGGGCTGGCTCCACGATGCAGCACGGAGACGGTAATGGTATCGGCGGTGAACTCGGGGAAAATTTCCTGTTTGACCCGCGTGCTGAGAAGGAGGCCACCCACGAGAAACAGCAGCATCATCAGATTGGCGGCCACATGGTTACGCGCCATCCAGGCGATTGGGCCGCCGACATGCGGCGCGGTGTCAACAGTGTCGGCCACGGAAGACTTATTCCTCGTCCGTACGCTCGGTCGTCGGGACCGGCTCAGCAGCCGCAGCCTGCAACCGCATCCCCGGCAGCGCGGCTGGCAGTGAGCTGATGACGACTTGGTCGCCGTCCGCCAGACCGGCGCGAATCAGCACCGAGTCCCGCCGCCTGAGCGCCACCTCTACCTGCCGAATTTCCAATTCTCCCTGCGCGTTATACACCCACACGCGCTCTTCTTCACGCAGGCTACCACGAGGCAGGACAATCGCCTGGGGCAGGGTCGGACCGAGGATCTCCACCCTGACATACTCTCCGAGCAGCAGGGACGAGCGGTGCCTCTCACCGGGCCTGTCCTGAGCCCGGTCGAAGGGCTCCAGACCAAGTGGGTCCGTGACGAGGACCAGCACCCGGGCCACGTCGCCAAGCAGACGTTCGACCCATCCCGTCCACTGGACGGTTTCTCCGTTCCCAAGGTCGCGTATAATACGGACAGTGGAACCTTTTACCGCAGCATCCGGGAGGTGCTCAGACAGTTGCGATCCGGCAGCATTCGGGAATTCCACCCAGCCGAGTTGATTGAGCGGCACACTCACTTCGACCCGAAACGCATCGGTACACACCAAGGTCGCAACCGCACTCCGCGCGTTGACCAATTGCCCGACTTCGACCGTCTCCTTCAACACCAGGGCGTTGCACGGCGCCGAGACCACCGTTCGGGTCAGGTTCAACTCGGCCTGGGCCAGACGACTCCTGGCCGCGTCCACCGCGGCCCGCTTCTCTTTGAGATGGGGCTGGCGCAGCGCCAAGAGCCGTCCCATCTCACTGGTCTCGATGGACGGCTCCAGCAGGTCCCATTCCTGATGGGCAACGACCTGATTGCCCTGTTCGACTTGCAGCTCGAATTCCGCTCGCGCCAGATTGCCCCGCTCGGCATCGACCGCCAGGCGATAATCCTGCGGGTCAATCTTGAGCAGCACCTCGCCCGCCCGGACCAGGCCACCGTCGATCAGATCGTTATGCTGAGCAATGACATAGCCCTCGACCCGGGGGAAGAGGGTCAGTTCACGATGGGCTCGAACGGTGCCGTATGCCTGGAGTCTGGCTTGCTCATCCTGGGCGTGAACGGTAATCACCTCCACCAGCGTGGGCACGGCCTCGTGGGCGACCCTGGGGACCGGAGGCCGGCTTGCGATCAGCGCACGGGCGCCCAGCATGCCGACAATGAGAATGAGCAGCGGCAGTCCAAACCGGAACAGACGCATCGCCCACGCTTTCCCCCCTGCGGCTCGTTTCACAGCCGTCCTCCTGGGAGAACAGCCGGATCGGACGAGGCGGCCAAGCGGATAGCGTTCGGTGCTTCTAGGGTCTCCGTCCACTTGCCGCCTAAGGCGCGGTAGAGTTCGGCCCGCCGGCTCAGCAGGGTTTTTCGCTCGCTAATCACCCGACGCTGAAGGGCCTGGAGCGATTGTACCGCCACGAGCACATTGAGGTAATCAATAAGACCGTGGGTATAGCGCGAGCGGGAGACATCCAGCGTTGACTGGGCAAGGGTTATTTGCCGCTCAAGATTGCGTATGAGCTCTCGTTGCTGACGTTCCTGGACCAAGGCGTCTTCAATCTCGCGCAGGGCCGTCAGATACGTCTGCCCAAAGCGGTCGAGCAATTCCTGAACCCGCGCCTTTTGCCGAACCACCTCGTTCCGGCGGCGGCCCCCATCAACCAAAGGCGTGATCATATCACCGATCAGCGAACCGATTTCCTGACGAAAGAAGGTGTCCCAACTCCGCGCGCTGAACTCGTAGGACAACTGCAACACCAAACGGGGCAAGCGTTCGGCCACGGCCGCGGCAACCCGGTAGTCCGCGGATTGGAGCCGGAGTTGGGCGGCCTGCAGATCCGGACGGGATACGAGCAGCATGACAGGGGAAACCAGTTGTGGAAACGGCGGCAGCTCGGGCAGCGACCTGCCGGGCGCCAACTCATCAAGTGAGCCCGGCACACGGCCGAGGAGGACCGCAAGCTGATTGAGAGCCGTCTCCAGAAACGATTGGACAACCGGCACCTGAGCTTGGGTGTCGGCAAGCTGCTGCCGTTGCTGCAACACATTGACGGCAGAGCCCGTCCC
>JAPOYX010000157.1 GCA_026706345.1 Gemmatimonadota bacterium
GGGTGACAAGTTCCTGTTCCACACTTACGGGGCCAACCCGACAAGCTGTGCGGCCGGCCGTGCGGTTCTCGAGGTACTCAGGGAAGATCGCTTGCAGGAGAACGCGCTTAAGGTCGGAAATTCCCTGCTCGCGGGACTTCGGGACCTTCAGCAACGATACCAGGTCGTCGGTGACGTCCGGGGGCGCGGGCTGATGCTGGCAATTGAACTCGTCCGGGACAGGAAAACCAGGGAACCCGATGCCGATACCACTGCCGCCGTGTTCGAGGCCTGCCGCGAGCACGGTCTCATCCTTTCGAAATCGGGTCCGTACAGGTCCGTGCTGCGCATGGTGCCCCCGTTGTGCCTGTCACGGGGAGATGTCGATTCCGTTATTTCCGGGCTCGATGCCGCCTTCCGATCCATGGAATGAGATCGTGAGCGCTTTGCTTGCAATGCGCCAACACCCATTTTTGGACACCTCGAAACTCGACGCGCGGCAGATCGATCTTGCCTTTTGTCGGCAGGAACAGAGGCCTGCCGTGCGGTCTCGCATACGTTGTGCCTATCCCTGCGGGTCTTGAAGGGCGGCGTGGCCGAGCGAAATGAAAAGGCGCATCGGATCGTCAGTGAGGGGCACAAAGCCGAATCTCTCGCAGAAGCGTTTCGCGTCGTCGTTCGCGGCATCCACGATCAGGGCATGCATGGCCACGGTTTCACCGGCAATCACGGTCCGCTTGACCGCATCTGAGAGAAGCATGCGTCCGAGGCCCTGCCGGTGCGCCGAGCGATCGACCGCCAGCCGGCCGATCAGGGCGCAGGGCACCGGATGGCGCGGCAATTTCCGGGAGAGTTGCTCAGGCAGTGAAGCAAGGTCGATCGACTGTGCACTCAGTGTGTAGAATCCGAGGACTGCATCGGTTTCGCCGGCGGTACAGACGAACACCCGGGCGATCCGGCGCCGGACGTCCTGCCCGGCCTGGCGTGCCAGATAGCGGTCCAACTCGGGAATGCCACAGGAAAAGAACTTCCGGTCTTGGCGCTTTCCGAGCGGCTCGATAGTGAGCGCATCAAGCACGTTCAACGCGAGACGACGCGCCGAGCGTGCTCCTCCAGGGCCGCAAGGAGGTGTTCGTTCGGCGGCGGCGGATCGGAGAGCGCCTCGAAGAACCGCGCCGCATCGTCGCGGGCGAGCGCGATGATCTCGTGACGTCGAACGGCCTTCTCCGCGTTCTCCAGGGCGCTGGACACGATGAAAGCGCTGACGGTCTTGCCTTCGACAGAGGCCGCCTGCTCAATGCGCCGCTTTGCCGTTTCGCTGAGCCTCAGATTGATGCGCTCGCTTCGGACTGTGTCGGTCTGAGCCATGATACCGTCTCCTTCCAAAACAGTGAATGTACGTCGTTTCGGTGCCTCTTGCAAGGCTGAGAATCCTTCATTGACGGTAGCACGCGAGCCATGATCGATAGCATTGCGACGTTCGATCCTCGGCGGCATCGGGAAAGGATCGATTGCGCATCGTGCGTGTTCTTCATCCAAATGCGGGGAAGCCGAAGAAGAGTCAGGAGAACGTTGGTGAGAGAAGAAGATGACCAGGATTCCGAATGTTCTGCTTATTCTGATCGAGAACAGGCCTGGCCGGAAGGAAATGGAATTGGCTCAGGCGATATTTGGGAGAGATGGGCATCTGCAATGAGTGAACAGCAACTGCAATTCGCTTCTTAACCGGGGTCGAATGGAACAGGAACAACGTGGAGTCAATTGAGACAATGTCTGGAATCCAGGAAATCGAAGCCAGGGCAGCGACGAACCGGGCAGAAACTTGGGGTGGACAGTTAATCTATATATATATGGAAAAAGATCCTGACATGGAGAGGGCTGTCATGAAAACCGTCGCGGCGATGAAAACCCTCGTGGAGTGGGACAACCGGGGACGGGCGGTGTTCTCCGTCGAGGACCTGCGCGCGATCTTTCCGGAGTGGTCCCGCAAGACCTTCGCCATGAGGCTCAATCGCCTTGTCCGGCAGGGCGTGCTCGAGCACGTGGCGCGGGGTGTATACGTGAACCCCCTGGCCCGGTCGAGAACCCATGTTCTCGAGGAGATCGCGGTGACATTGCGGCGGCGCGCCACCAGCTACCTGAGCCTGGAGACAGCCCTCGGCGACTACAGCATCATCTCGCAGCAGACGATCGCTTGCGTGACGGTGATGACGACCGGGAGGAAGGGCCGGTTCAACACGCCATACGGCACCATCGCGTTCACCCACACCAGGCGGTCTGTCGGCGAGATCCTGGACCGCACCGCGGATGTCGGCCGTCCGCTGCGGATGGCCCATCCGCGCCTGGCGCTGGAGGACCTCCGGCGCGTCGGCCGCAACCTGGACCTCGTGGACACGGAAGAGCTGGCCGCGATCGAGGAGGAAATGGGGCTGGCGGCATGACGCGGACGGACTTCCGGGACCTGGCGCGTCGGGCTGTGGCCGCCGCTGGGTACGGCGGCCTGGAGCGGGTGGTCAAAAAGGAGATCCTGCACTACGATATCCTGCACGCGATGGCCCGATCCGGGCTGATGGCCGGCCTGGTGTTCCACGGAGGCACCGCCCTGCGGCTCTGCCACGGCGGGCAGAGGCTGAGCGAGGACCTGGACTTCTGCACGGCGCTTGCCCACAGGTGGCGTGCCGGGACAGGATTCCGTCCTTGCTCAGCACCGGTTTCGGCCCAGACGGGTTTGTCCGACCGGCGAACTGTTCGGCGGTAGCGTCGAGCCCTCCCGGCGTTGCCACCCGGGAATTGTGCCGACCCCGGCCAAGCCATCACGGTTCAATGTTCTGAATTCAGTCCAGATCCGAACTGGTTATCCGGGAAACACCCGCCGCGCTTAC
>JAPOYX010000158.1 GCA_026706345.1 Gemmatimonadota bacterium
GGTGCCTCATCGCCACCTGGCTGACTTGAAACGAAAATTGGCGTAGAGCCAGCCGGTTGTCATGCGCCAGGCCTTTTGTTTTAGAAGGGATTAATGGGAGGTAAGGGAGGTAAAATGCGTCTATCCTTGCCGAATTTCTTTTCCAACGACATCGGCATTGATCTGGGTACGGCCAACACGCTCGTCTATGTCCGCGGTAGAGGCATTGTAATCAACGAACCTTCCGTGGTGGCCGTCAACACCAAGACCGGGAAGGTCGTCGCCGTCGGGGCCGAGGCCAAAGTCATGCTCGGGAGAGAACCGCCCGACCTCAAGGCGCACCGCCCGTTACGTGATGGCGTGATCGCCGACTTCGAGTACACGGAAGCCATGATTCGATACTTCATCCGCAAGGTACTCAAGAGCTCGTTCTTCATTCGGCCCCGCGTCGTGGCGTGCATTCCTTCCGGGGTGACCGACGTTGAAATGAGGGCGGTCCGGGATTCGTCGGAGCGGGCCGGCGCCAAGGAAGTGCTGTTGATCTCCGAACCCATGGCGGCCGCGATCGGATGTTCTCTGCCCGTGGAGGAGCCGATTGGGAGCATGATTATCGATATCGGCGGCGGGACTTCGGAGATCGCCGTGATCTCCCTTGGCGGAATCGTGACGGCGAAGTCGATACGTATCGGCGGCGATGAAATGGACGAGGCGATTATCAATCATATGAAAAACGACTGCAACCTTCAGATCGGTTTCAATATGGCGGAACAAATCAAGTGGAAACTCGGATCGGCCTATCCCGTATTTGACAAGGAGCTTGAAATGACGGTCAAGGGGCTTGATCTGATCGATCGGATACCCCGTTCCGTCATGGTCGATTCCCTGGCGATCCGCAGGGTGCTTTCGCAACCGCTAGACGGGGTGATCATGGCGGTGCGGCAGACCTTGGAATCGACGCCCGCCGAACTGGCGGCCGATATCATCGATCGCGGAATCGTCATAAGCGGCGGCGGGTCCCGGCTGCCCGGCCTGGACAGGCAGATCACCAAGGAGACCAAGTTGCCGGTAAGGCTCGATGACGAGCCCATGACCTCGGTGGTTCGAGGGGCGGGAAAGATCATAGAGAACTTCGCCGCCTTCGAAAACAAGCTGAGCGTCCTTAAAGACTAGCATGTTCCGGTTTTTTTACGTCCTGTATCGTCATCGCCAGTACACCGTGTTCGGCCTCGCCATGATCATCTCGGTCCTGCTGTTGACGGCGTCTCCGCCAAGGCAGGTCAGTATCACGCGCATGGTCTGGTTGACGGTGCTGACGCCGTTTCAGGAAGCCTTCGCCTTCATCCCCTCGTATTTCAACCTGAAATCCGAAAACCAGCTTCTGCGCCAGAAGCTTGTCCAGATGCAGTTACAGGCGGTCGATCTCGAGGAACGCAGATTCGAAAACCAGCGACTGCGCGGACTGCTCAGTCTTAAAGACCGGAAGCAGTACACCTATATTCCCGCCGAAGTCATCGGCTGGAACACCGATCAGGGGTTGAACACCATGGTCATCGACGTCGGTCGTTCCGACCAGGTCCGCAAGTACATGGCCGTGGTTATGGAAGACGGCGTCCTGGGAAGAATCATCGAAGTCGGCCGGACTTCGTCCTTCGTCCAGCTGCTGACCGACAGAAACTGCCGTATCAGCGGGCTGGTCCAGCGGAGTCGGGAACAGGGTATCATACGCTACCGGAGTAACGGATTATACATGCAGTTGCCGTTGCGGTGCGACGTCCGCCTAGGAGACCGCGTGGTGACTTCCGGCCTGGGCGAAACCTTTCCATCCGGATTACCCGTTGGCCGGATCAGCCAGATCGCGCTGGGAAGCAGGAACCTGTTCAAACGGGTATCTATCATTCCGGCGGTGGATCTGAATCGTCTGGAAGAAGTGTTTGTCATCGTGGGAGAAGAAACACCCGTTGCGGTCGATTCGCTCCTGGTCCAATAAACGTGGGTTGTGGGTTTATCTAACCGGGGCCGGGATTTATGATCCAGCTATTCCATGCATCTAAAACACGCTATCCTACTATTTCTGGCGTTTGTAATCGACAGCACCTGGGGGCACGATATCGCCATTCGGGGCGTCATCAGGCCCGACTTCGTATTGATGATGCTTATCTATGGCGCGATGGGATCCGGGGCTTTCACGGGGACTATCCTGGGATTCAGCGTAGGACTATTGGAGGATTTCAACGGCCCGCCGGAGAATCTGGGACTCAACGCCATGTGCAACACGTTGATTGCATACGGTGCGGGGATTGCCGGAAACACGCTCTACCGGGACACCCTCTCCACCTTGCTGCTCACGCTGCTTACAGCCAGCATGGTCCATGCCACGATTTACTGGCTCATTTTTACCCGGTTCCAGCTGACTGAATCGGCTGCCATGCTGGTGACGGTTTCGTTGCCCTCGATGCTTTATACCATCGCGGTGGCCCTGATACTCATACTCGGTTTTACCTTTCGGCAGGGACAGATCAATGTCCGGTGGCTATTCCCAGAATGACAACCCCGCGCACCGGGGCCAGTTGTATCTGTTTATCGGCATAGTCACCGCACTTTTTCTGCTGCTGGCCGTTCGTCTGTTTTATTTTCAAATAATCTCAGGCGAGGAGTACCGGGCACATTCGGAACGGAACAGGATTCGGCCCGTCGTGCTCGAGGCGCCGCGAGGACTGATTCTGGACCGAAACGGCGTTGTCCTGGCGGAAAACAGGCCTACCTATACCATCGCGGCCGCGCCATTCGAGACGTCCGACGAAACCGTGGGTTATCTGGGGGAACTGATCGGAGGGGACGCCTCAGCCATACGAAGGAGGCTCCGCGATTCATCGGTGAATCCTTTCAATCCGATTCCCGTCCAGCGGAGTGTTTCCTTTGCAATCGCGTCGCGGGTGGAAGAACACCTGCTGGAACTGCCTGGTGTAATCGTTCAGATTACGCCCGACCGGATGTACGGCATGGGTACGCTGGCAAGCCATGTGCTCGGTTACGTTTCCGAGATCAACCGGCCGGAACTGGAGGAACTGGCTGAACAGGGATATCGATCCGGCGACATTATTGGAAAACTGGGGGTGGAGAAAGCCTTTGAACGGTACCTTCGCGGCCAGAACGGCATGGAGTTCAGGGAGGTTAACGCGCGGGGCGAAGAGCTCGGCCCCCTTCCCGGCATGCCGGTTCTTCTGCCGGAAACGGGGAAGAACGTGTATCTGACCCTGGATACCAGGATTCAGGCGGTGGCCGAGGAGGCGATTCCCGACAATCTGGCTGGAGCGCTGGTCGCGATCGATCCCGCGACCGGCGCGGTGATCGCGATCGTCAGCAGGCCCGGATACGATCCCAACCTGTTTACGGAGAGAATACCCCAGGAGGTGTGGGATGCGCTTCGCGGCCATCCACTCACACCCCTGCTGGACCGGACCCGGGACGGGCAGTATCCGCCGGCTTCGACGATGAAAATCGTAACGGCCGCCGCCGCGCTGGAAGAACGAATGGTAACGCAGACCATGGTTTTCCGTTCCTGCAATCGCGGATACCGTTTCGGTAATCGTTGGGCGGGGTGCTGGACCTCCGGTCACGGCGCGATGTCGTTCAGGGATGCCATGACCCATTCGTGCAATGTCTATTTCTACCAGGTGGGACACCTGCTCGGGCTGGATCGCTGGGGACGGTACGCCCGCGGCTTCGGTTTCGGTACCTCGACCGGCTTCGATGGGGGCGCCGAACAGCCCGGCCTCGTGCCTGATGCCGGCCTCTACGATCCGGCGCTGAACCGCGCCTGGATTCCGGGGAAAATCCTGAATCTGGCGATCGGCCAGGGCGAGCTTCTTGTCACGCCCTTGCAGATGGCGACGATGATTGCCGCGGTGGCGAATGGAGGCTTGCTGTACAACCCCTACATACTCGACCGGATAGAGTCGGCCGAAGGCGAGACACTGGAAGCCGGGGAACCGGTGGTCAGGGACCGGCTGCCCGTTTCCCCGAAAACAATGCGCCTGATTCAAGACGCCCTGATTGCCGTGGTAAATGAGGGGACGGCGAGGTCGGCGCGGCTGCCCTACGCGCAGGTGGCCGGAAAGACGGGCACAGCGGAGAATCCACATGGCCTGGATCATTCCTGGTTTGTCGGGTACGCTCCGGCCGATTCGCCGCGAATCGCCGTGGCGGCTGTCATGGAGAATGCCCCTTCGGGTTCTGCCGTATCCGTCGTGAGGCGGGTTATCGATGCCTACCTTTCTCTCGAACACAAACCCGTTGCGGGCCGTGCCGGCTCCGGGTCCGGAGCATATGCCCCACCCTGAAGATTCGGTTGAGATCCCATGGAAATCCAGCTAAACCGTACACTCGTCATCATATCCGTCCTGCTGACCGCGTTCGGCATCGCCGTGATCTACAGCGCCACGCAGGATGAAACCGGCCTCGGCATGTCCCGGTACATGCTGCAGTCCATGTGGTTCCTCTTCGGCATAGGCGTCATGTACGTGACTTCGATGTTGCCCATCCGGTTCCTGCAAGCCATTACCATACCCGTTTTCGTGCTGGCGCTGGTCCTGCTCGTCATCGTGTCGGCCACGGGTACCGTCAAGGGATCCAGCCGCTGGATAAGGTTGGGTTTCATCGGCATACAGCCTTCCGAACTGGCAAAGATTGCCGTCATACTGGCACTCGCCCAGTATCTTTCCCAGGTCAGAACCGACTTCCGCCGGCCCTCGGTAATGACCATCTGCGGAATGATCGTGGCTCTGCCCGTTTTCTTCATTCTGTCTCAGCCCGATCTGGGTACGTCAATCGTTTTCGGCGCGATCTTCTGCGGCATACTGCTCTGGGCGGGATTGAGCGTCCTTGAGCTGCTGCTCATGGTTTCTCCCCTGATTGGCGTTGTAATCGGCGTAGTGAGCGGGTTCGATTGGGTCATCTGGTCGGTTTTCATACTCGTCGTGGCCGGAGTAATGTACCTGAAATGGCCGCCGCGATTCGTTACCGTGTTTCTGATCGTTACCCATCTGGGCGTCGGCCTGGGTGCGAAACCGCTCTGGGACTCGCTGCAGGACTACCAGCAACGGCGCGTCGAGACCTTTCTGAATCCCCAGGTCGATCCGAAGGGCGCGGGTTACCAGATCATCCAGTCCAAGATAGCCATAGGATCGGGTGGACTGCTCGGACGCGGTTTTCTGCAGGGATCCCAGACCAGCCTGGCGTTCCTCCCCGAGCAGCACACCGATTTCATCTTCTCCGTCATCGCCGAGGAATTCGGATTCGCCGGTTCGATCGGCGTCCTCGGCATGTATTACCTCTTCATACTCATCGGCATCTATATCTCCATGAACGTCAAGAGCCGGTACCAGAGCCTGCTGGCGGCCGGCTGCGTATCCGTTTTCACCTTTCACGTGATCATGAACGTGGGGATGGCCGTAGGTGTGCTGCCCATCGCCGGCATACCCCTGCCCTTTCTCAGCTACGGTGGCTCCTTTCTGATGACCAGCCTGATTCTGTGCGGCCTGCTGCTCAATGTCTGGCGTCATCGATTCGACTACTGATTTCCGACTTCCGCCGCGAACAAGGACAGCACATGTATCCCATACTTTTTGAAATCGGTCCATTGAGTGTACGAACCTACGGTCTATTGCTGGCCGTTTCCTTCCTGGTGGGGATTATCCTGGCGCTGAGACGGGCCAGGGCACGTGGCCTGAACCAGAACAAGATGATCAACATGAGCCTGCTCATCATGCTAGCCGGCATTGTCGGAGCAAGGATCATGTACGTCATACCCCACTGGAACGAGTTCAGCGCGAACCCCCTGGATATTATAAGTCCCTTTCAAAGCTCCGGCTCGATAGGGCTGACCGGGCTGACCATGTACGGCGGGTTCATAGCGGCCATCCTGGTATCCATACTGTACCTCCGCATGAACGGGTTGTCCGTCTGGAAGGCCTGCGACGCCTTTGCGCCGAGTATCGCCCTCGGAATCGGGATCAGCCGCGTCGGCTGCTTCATGAACGGCTGCTGTTTCGGTCTGCCCACCGAGTCCGCCCTGGGCGTCGTCTTTCCGGCGTTCAGTGCTGCGGGCTCATTCTATCCGGACGTCCACCTGCATCCCGCCCAGCTCTACAACGCGGTGCTGGGGTTCGGACTTTTCGGCCTGCTGCTCTGGCTGGACCGCAAGCCGCGATTCGACGGGTTCATCTTCGCCGTACTGCTGATCAGCGAACCCGTCACCAGGTTTTTCGTCGACCTGTTCAGGTATTATGAATCCAGCATGACGCTGGGCAGCCTGGGTGGCCTGGTCCTGTCCGTCAACCAGGGGATCAGTATCGTGTTGGTCGGTATGGGACTCCTCCTCCTGGGATGGCTCAGAAACCGCGCGGGGCAGCGGTCGGGACGGAATCGACCCCGTCGCGGGTGACGAATTCGGGCGCGGCGGTCCCGCATCTTTCAGGTTTTCTTTCCGCTGCCTGGCGCGTTGCCGGGTACCGGTCCGCCGGAAAGCTTCCGCCGATTTCGCTTGTCAGGTACGATTATCGAAGGAGTCGTCCACGCGTTAAGTGCACATGACCGTTTTTCTCGACACGTTACGCACGGCAGGCCGCACGGCGCTGGACCTGGTTTATCCACCGTGCTGCGTACTCTGCAGGGCCCGGATGTGCGATGATCAGCCGGTCATATGCGATGACTGCGGGTCCGGACTGCTTTCGATCGATGCGCCGTACTGCGAACGATGCGGCCATCCGCTGGACGCTCCGGTGGCGCCGTGTCCGGCCTGTCCGGGCCGTACCTTTTACTTCGACGGCGCTTTTTCCGGGTTCCAGTTCAACAGGCCGCTCCAGGATCTCATCCATCAGCTCAAGTACCGAAACCGCCCCGGTATCGGGCGGTTCTTGGGTTCTCTCCTGGCAAAAAGGGTTGAACGGGAAGTCGGGATTCCACATATTACGGCCGTTGTGCCCGTGCCCCTGCATCCCCTGAGAAGCCGGGAACGAGGGTATAATCAGAGCGCGCACATCGCACGGGGCATATCGGATGAAACTGGCATTCCGGTCCTGGAAAACGCCCTTGTGCGGAGCCGGAACACGCCGACGCAGACCTCTCTGAGTTCCGAGGCGCGCATGGCCAATGTCGAGGGCGTATTCGAGGTCGTCCGGGTCGAGGCGGTGCGCGACGCCACGGTCTCGCTGGTCGACGACATATTCACGACGGGGGCAACGATCAACAGTTGCGCCCGGGCCCTGCTTCAGGCAGGCGCCGAAAAGGTGTTCGCCCTGACTATCGCGCGTGCCTGAGCAAGTTCGCATCATCCTTCAGGCGGCGGGAAAGAAGATTCGCATGCACATCGGCATATTGACGGGCGGCGGCGATTGCCCGGGATTGAACGCCGCGATCCGGGCGGTGACCCGCCGGTCGATAAAGACCTACGGCTCGACGGTCGTCGGAATACGCAATGGATGGGCCGGATTGATCAATAACGACACCAGTCCGCTCAGCCTGGCCTCCGTATCCGGCATCCTGCACCGGGGCGGCACCATTCTGGGGACATCCCGGACGAACCCGATGAAGGACGAAGGCAACGTTGAACGGATCAAGGAAAACGTCAGGAAACTGGGCCTGGAAGCCGTGGTCGCCATAGGCGGCGAGGATACTCTGGGCGCCGCCGCGGCCCTGAACGAAGCCGGCATCCCCATGGTCGGCCTTCCGAAAACCATCGACAACGACATCGTCGGGACGGACATGACGTTCGGTTTCGACACGGCGGTGACGATCGCCACCGACGCCATAGACCGTCTGCATACCACCGCGGAGTCCCACCACCGGGTGATGGTCATCGAAGTGATGGGCAGGCATACGGGCTGGATCGCTATCAAGTCGGGTATCGCCGGCGGGGCGGACTGCATTCTGATCCCGGAGGTGCCGATGGACCTGGACGATGTCTGCGCGCTCGTCAAACAGCGCATCGACCGGGGCAAGACCTTCAGCCTCGTCGTGGTCGCGGAGGGTTTCACGATGAAGGACACCCCGGGCCATGTAACCCAGGATGACCAGGTCGATGAGTTCGGGCACGTACGCCTCGGCGGCATCGGAGAAGTGGTCGGCGCCGAGATCGAACGCCGGGCGCAGATCGAAACCCGGGTGACGATTCTGGGTTACATTCAGCGCGGAGGATCTCCCACGCCCTACGACCGGGTACTGGCGACGAGATACGGGGTTACCGCGGCCGACCTGGTGCACAGCGGGGATTTCGGCAAGATGGTGGCGTTGAAGGGCGCGAAGATCGGGACCGTGCCGCTGTCCGAAGTGACCGGCCGGATTCGCACGGTCGACATGGAGTTGTATGAAATCGCCCAGGTGTTTTTCGGATAGCATCCTCCCGGAGTGGATTTGACAACGGTGGCGCGCCGGCTGATCATCGCCGGCAACTGGAAAATGCATACCGACGTGGTCGACGGCGCCTCGCTGGTCGCCGAGGTGATCGAACGCACGGAATCGCTCGCCCTGGCCGCGGACCTGGTATTGTGCCCGCCATTCACCCATTTGACGGTGGCGGCCACGCAGTTGTCCGGCAGTGCCATCTCGCTGGGCGCCCAGAACATGCACCCCGCCCCGGAAGGCGCGTACACGGGGGAAGTGTCGGCCAGAATGCTGTTGACTTCGGGGTGCAGGTACGTTATATTGGGGCACTCCGAACGGCGGACGTATTTCGACGAAACGAACGAATCCGTCAACGGGAAAGTGAGGTCGGCGATTTCCGCGGGACTCACGCCGATCCTCTGTGTCGGCGAGACGCTGGAAGAGCGGGAAGCCGGCCGTACCGAGGCGGTCGTAGGCGAACAGGTCCGCCGGGGTCTCGAGGGTACGGAGCCCGGGACGGCCGACGATCTCGTCCTGGCTTACGAACCGGTCTGGGCGATCGGAACCGGAAGAGTGGCTTCCCCCGATCAGGCGGACCGGGTGCACGGTCACCTGAGGACGGTGATCGCGGATGTGTTTGACGAGGATTTCGCCGGCCGGATTCGAATTCAGTACGGAGGAAGCGTAAAACCGGACAACGCGGGCGCGTTGATGGCCCGGCCGCACATTGATGGCGCGCTCGTCGGTGGAGCCAGCCTGGATGCCTCGTCTTTCGGGGCGATCGTCCGGGCGGGAGTGGCATCGACGGCCGCTGATTCAAGCTGACGGACGGGCTGTAATCCGTTCGCCGATCGAAGGACACACACCGTGTTTACCACTGTGGTTACAATCCATGTACTGGTCTGTCTCGTTTTAATCCTGTCTGTCCTGTTGCAGTCGGGCAAGGGCGGAGGCCTGTCCAGCGCTTTTGGCGCGGGCGGTCCATCCGGCGGCATGGCCGGCCAGATGTTCGGCGGCCGGGGCGCCGCGACTTTCCTGGGTAAGGTGACGACCGTGCTCGCGACGCTTTACATGCTGATCGTCATCGGCCTGAACCTGTTGCCCGACGATGCGCAGACTATGCGGAGCATCATCCAGGAAGAAGCCCTGAGAAACCAGCAGACGTCCCCCGCCCAGGGATTGCCCGAGGCGGAGCCGGGCCTGCCCGCCGCTCCCGGGGAACAGGGATCCACGCCTTAATCCGTCGACTGTCGCGCGGCGGTCCAGCCGCCAGCGCGTCGACGTGACGCCGAAGTGGTGGAATTGGTAGACACGCTGTCTTGAGGGGGCAGTGGGAGAAATCCCGTCGCGGTTCGAATCCGCGCTTCGGCATTCCAACCTCTACTTACGTCTCACATACCCGTCCACGCAACTCCGGAAGGCGTCCCATGCGTCCGGTGCGTCTATTGGTTCCCCTGCTCGCAGGCCTGGCGATCCTGGCCGTCGTCTCCGTATCCCCCGGTCAGCCCAGCCAGTCCGGCCAAAGCCAGCGGACGAATTCGGTGGGCAAGGTCATGCCGCCGGATGCCGCGCCCCTGTCACAGCAGGTCATTCGCGTGATGAACATGGAGCCGCGCAGCATCGACTCCGGCATCCATCCCTACGACGACGAGGGGTTGGTCATGAGACCCTTCGAAATGCTGATGTGGCGCGATGAATTCATGCAGCCCGTTCCGGGGGCGGCCGAGCGCTATCAACGATCCGAGGACGGCCTGACCTGGACCTTCTACCTGCGGCCCGGCGCCCGGTGGAGCGATGGGCGTCCGGTCACCGCCCACGACTTCGTGTACACGTTCCGGCGGAACATCGATCCCGCATCGGCGAACATCTACGCGAATTTCTACTACGATTTCAAGAACGCGCGGGCGATCAACCAGGGGCTGATCGACGATGTCGAACAGCTGGGCGTGCGCGCGCTGGACGACCTGACCCTGGTCATCGAGACCGAACAGCCGACGCCCTACCTCCTGCATATCATATCGTTCCCGGATACCTTTCCGGCTCCGCGCTGGGCCGTGGAGAAGTACGGTCGTAAATGGACCGAGCAGGGCAAAATCGTTACCAACAGCGGGTTCAAGTTGGCCGAGTGGGTCTCCGGCAGTCACATAAAGTACGTGCCGGATCCCATGTACAACGGTCCCCACAAACCCTTTCTGGAGCAGGTCGTCCAGCTGTTCCGGGAGCCCGCGGCGGCCAACATCCTGCCCTACGAAAACGACGAAGTGGACATGGAGAGTGTCGACCTCGCGGAGCTTCATCGCATCCAGAGCGACCCCCGCCTCGGCCGAGAGATCGTCCGCTCGCCGAGTTACCAGACCTGGTACCTGATTTTCAGAACCCGGCAGCCGCCCTTCGACGACGTTCGGGTGAGGGAAGCCTTTACCCGGATCATCGACCGCGAGTCGATCTGCCGCGTCATTCTCCAGGGAGCGGGCATCCCGGCCTACTCGATGATTCCGCCCGGATTCGACGCCTACGCGGGACCGGAATACGAGCCGATTCAGGGGTACGATCCGGATCGGGCCCGGGAGCTGATGGCGGAGGCCGGCTATCCGCGGGGGCGTGGTTTTCCTACGGTCGAAACGTGGCTGAGGGCGCCCAATCCCATTACCCGCAGAATCGCCGAGGCGATCCAGGGGATGTTGAGAACCCATCTCGGGGTGGACATCACCTTCCGCAGCGCCGATATGGGCTCTTACATGAGCGCCCTTTTCGACTGGCAGATTCCTCTCGGATTCATCGCCTGGGGCGCGGATTACCTGGACCCGCGCAACATGCTGGACATGACCTGGCATTCCCGGCCGCGGGGGGCGCAGCGCCAGGACTGGACGAATCCCGCCTTCGACGATCTCGTGGACCGGGCGCTCGGGGAAACCGATCCCGGCCGGCGCACGGCGATGTACAGACAAGCCGAAAGGGTCCTGGTGTCCGACTACGGCGGGGCGTTCGTCTATCATCCCATCGGTTACGGCCTGCGCAAGCCCTGGTTGAAGGGGTATTCCAGGCGGCCCGACGGCACGGTGGGAAGCCTGATGTGGACCGAGGTTTACATCGGTGAACACTAGCGGCCGGGAGGGAGGAGATACATGGACGGCGATCGTATGGCGGCATCGGCTGATCAGCGCATCAACATGAGCTGCGGGCAGACGCCCCTTTCACCCGCCTGCCTCGCGGCTATCGGGGAACAGCTCGTGGAACCGGTCTACTATTCCCATTACCCCGAGGTCGAAAAAGAAAC
>JAPOYX010000159.1 GCA_026706345.1 Gemmatimonadota bacterium
CATCGGTATCGGCGACGAATACGATCAGAACGACTCCGGCGACCGGTTCAATGCCGCAGCCCCGGGACAGGACTTCGTCTCCTATTTCCCCGAGGGCTATGTGTCCCCGTTCGGTGAAAACGAAGTGCCGGGCACCTATCCCGACTACATCTATCGGGAGATCAAGTACGAAGACCAGAAACAGTTGGCGTTCTTCGGTGAGCTGACCTACAACGTTACCGACGATCTTGCCGCGACGGTTGGTTTTCGCCGTACCAACACCAAGACCGCCGACGGCTTCACCAACCAGGTTGCCGAAGGGGCGGGAGCGGCATTTTCGGAGATGGTGGCCACGCCCCAGTTCAAGGAACCCCACTCGAACTGGATGTTCAACCTGGCCTGGCACGTCACCGACGAGGTCATGGTGTTCGGGCGCGCCGCGGAAGGCTTCCGGATCGGAACCGGCGGCTCCAACCCGGTGGTGCAGCCCAGTTGCCAGGAGCTGGCGAGACAGGTGCTCGGCTTCACGCCCGGCCGTGTCCTGTCGGATTCGATGTGGGCTTACGAACTCGGCACCAAGATGACCCTGGCCGACGGCCGTTTCGTGCTCAACGCCGGTGTCTTCCAGAATCGCTGGCGCGACCTGCAGGTGCGGGTACGCCTGTTCGGTGACGCCACCTGCAGCATCAGTTTCGTGCAGAATTTCGCTGCCGCCACCGGAGAAGGTTTCGAGTTCGACGCGCGATTCCTGGTCACCGAGCGGCTGCAACTGGGCCTCGCGGGCGGTTATGTCGATTTCACCCTGGATGACGACCAGCCGTTCCTGAACGCGGCCAAGGGCGACCGTCTGCCCAGCCACCCGGACCTCACCCTGAGCGGCACCGCGGATTACAGCTTCCCCATGACGCCCGGTTGGGAAGGGTTCGCCCGGGCGGAAGTGAACTACATCGGAAAGATGGTCGGCGACTTCAATGCCGACAGCACGGTACCCCGCATCGACTTCGGCAAGTACACCGTCGCCAACGTCCGCGTTGGGGCGATCCGGGAGCAGTGGGAGTTCACGGTCTACGCAGAGAACCTGTTCAACAAGGACGCATTGACCTTCCAGTTCAAGGACCGGAGGGACCGCACCGAATCGCTGGTGATCCGGCCGATAACGGTGGGTATCAACGTCCGCACGAGGTTCTAGTCCCGCCTGGAGCGTCGACATGTGAATTCAGGACCCGAACTCCGGGATTTACCTGTTCCAGTAGAATGGGACCCGGGGGAAGCCCGAACCCGAGGCAGCCTGAACCGGAATGAACGCACAGCCCCGCTTCGAACTGAACAGCTCCTCCGGCTTTCCCGGCCCGGTGCGCGCGAGCGCCGCCTATGGGCGCGAACCCTTCAGGTTTCGCCACGGGTTTGCGGTTGAACCCTGGTTCTCGACGGAGCGGATACTGGATGTCGCCGCCGTACTACCCTCGACGAGCGTCGAGTACAACTTGGGCGACCTTCCGGTAAGCCAGCCCGGATCGTCGATACCGGCCAACGACCTGTCGCTGGAGGAAACCATCAGGAACATCGACCGCTGCGGGTCCTGGGTATTGCTGAAGAGCGTGGAGCAGCACCCGGACTATGCGGAACTGCAGCGCCTCTGCCTTCTGGAGATCGCGCGGGACCTCGAACTGGACGACGGGGAATTGCTGTCGCCGAGAAGCTTCCTGTTCCTTTCGTCGCCCGACGCGGTGACCCCGTTCCACATCGACCCGGAACACAACTTCCTGTTGCAGATTCAGGGTTCCAAGAAAATCCAGATTTTCGATCACTTCGACCGCACCGTCCTGACCGAGGCGCAGTTGCGCGACTATACGGCGGGTGCGCACCGGAACATTGCCTTTGAAGACGGCTTCGCGGAGCGCGGCGACTGGTTCGAGTTCGGCGCCGGCGAGGGCGTCTACATTCCCTTCCTGGCGCCGCACTGGGTAAGGAACAGCGCGTCCGTCTCCATTTCTTTCAGCCTGAGCTTCGAGACCGCGAAAACCAGGGACATGCTGGTGTCCTACGGCGCAGGCAGGGCTTCCCCCGGGCCACAGGCCCGATAACACCAACAGGGGCAACCGCACATGAACCACCGAAACGCATTGGGGACACTGGGT
>JAPOYX010000160.1 GCA_026706345.1 Gemmatimonadota bacterium
GTCCATGACCAGCTCTGACAGGGAAAACTTCTCCTGTTGCGTGCGAACGTCGATGTCGTCGAGCGTCGATAGGGCGAACAGTTCATTGATCATGGCGCCCAGCCTGACCGTGTGTTTGTGTGCAATCTGCAGATATTGGCGACGTACCGGGGCGGGAAGCCCGGTCTTGACCAGCGGCGTTTCGATGTACCCTCTCACGGCGGCTAGCGCGGAGCGGATGTCGTGCAGGACGTTCGCGATGAACTCCCTGCGCAGGCGGTTCTCATACTCCAGTTTTTCGATCTTCTCCGTGTGTCGATCGCAATGCTCCGGCGGAGCATCGGCACCGGGGTGGAACTTGTTTTCCATGCGACTTCTCGGGCGACTCGGAGGCGCTCACGTGTTGGCCGGCGGCCTGTTGACGAATTTGTAGCCGACGCCCCACACGGTAATGATGATCTCCGGACGGGATGGGTTCCGCTCTATCTTCGCCCGCAGTCGGTTGATGTGTGAATTCACCGTGTGCTCATAACCCTCGTGGCCGTATCCCCATACGCCGTTGAGCAGGTCGTCACGCGTGAAAACCCGGCCCGGGTGGCGGGCGAAATGCTCCAGCAGATCGAACTCGCGGACCGTCAGTTCGATGGGCTGGCCGTCCTTCAGAACTTCGCGCCGGGTTGGATCGATGGTCAACGAACCGGCCGAGATCAGGCGCGCCTGGCCGTCTGCATCCGCGCCGCTCTCGCGCAGCCCCTTCACCCGGCGAATGATCGCCCGGGCTCTTGCGGTCAGTTCCAGAACGCTGAAGGGTTTGGGCAGATAGTCGTCGGCGCCGGTTTCCAGCCCCAGCACACGATCGTGTTCCGAACCCTTGGATGTCAGCATCAGTATCGGCTTGTAGGTGTTTTCGCGTCGTACCGCCCGACAGATCGTCAATCCATCGGGACCGGGCAGGCTCAGGTCGAGAATGATCAGTGTCCAGTTCATGGTAGTCGCCAGACGCATGCCTTCATGACCGTCATATGCGACGACGACCTCGTCGCAGAGGTCGGCCACGTGGGACGCTACCAGTTCCGCGACATCCGGTTCGTCCTCGATCAGCAGAATACGGTTCGGGTTCACATCCGCAATCCGGCAAGCGCAATTCGGTTGAGCGCATTGATAGCACTTTCAGATCATTGGACCGGGAAATTCTTGAAATTATCCCAAAAAAGTCCAGGCTGACGGTTCGACGGGTATCCCCGGCGGTAGCGACGCTCCGTGTGGCGAGGTCGGGGGACCCTGATTGGGGAGTCGCAGGGATCGGAGCGCGGGCCATGTACCGCGTGTCGCCGCGAGGGTACAAAGCGGGTGGAGTCTGATTTCATTTTCGTTTGTGCGCGTAGCACCGCGTTCTCGGGATTGACGGGAGATTGCCGACACCATGCCGATGATACTCAACGAAGAGCAGAAAATGCTCAAGGACACCGCCAGGGACTTTTGCGCAAACAACCTGCCCATCTCCCAGTTGCGCCGGTTGCGTGACCAGAACTCCGCCGACGGGTTCGACCGCGATACCTGGAGGGGGATGGTGGAACTCGGCTGGGCGGGCATCCCGTTTCCGGAGGCGTTCGGCGGCCTGGAGTTCGGCTACAAGGGGCTGGGCGTGGTCACGGAAGAGACGGGGCGTACGCTCGGAGCCAGCCCGCTGTTCGCCAGCGTCTGGGTTTGCGGCACGGCGGTCAATATCGGCGGCAGCGACGCGCAGAAGGCCGACCTGCTGCCCGGTATCTGCTCCGGCGAGTGCCTCATGGCCCTTGCGCTCGAGGAGTCTCACCGCCACGAACCCCATGGCGCGGCTACCGAGGCAGCGCGGTCGGGGGATGGGTTCGTGCTCAACGGCAGGAAGTCCTTTGTTCTGGATGGCCATGTCGCCGACCGGTTCATCGTGGTGGCCCGGACTTCCGGCAAGCCGGGCGACAGGGAGGGCCTGAGCCTCTTCGTGGTGAGCAGCCAGGCGCCCGGCGTCGATGTAAGGCGCACCAGCATGGTCGATTCGCGCAACGCCGCGAACGTCGAATTCGCGGATGTACGGGTCGGCCCGGATGCGCTGCTCGGCGATCCGGACGGCGGCGCGAACGTACTCGATCCGACGCTGGACATTGCGCGCATCGGCATGGCCGCGGAGATGCTCGGCGG
>JAPOYX010000161.1 GCA_026706345.1 Gemmatimonadota bacterium
GAGCAGCATGACACCGCCCGCCAGGATGTGCAGCCATCCGAGGATCCGCTCCGGCGCGAAGTACCGGTCCGCCACCAGGCCCAGGAAGAAGGGGGAGATGATCGCGGCCACCGGGTTTACCGTGTAAGGCCAGTGGGTAAGGTCTCCCATCCCGTGGGCGCTCATGTAGACGGCGATCGTCGTGAACCAGGCCCCCCAGATGAAGAACTGGAGGAACATCATGAAACTGAGAGATGGGAACATGAAATCCTGGTTCTATCTGTCAACCTGGGTGGCGCGGGCCGCCTGGTCGACCGGCCCAGCCTGATCCTGCCGCGGTACGGCCGCCAACTGGCAACGAGATTACCTGCCTACCTTGTAGCCGTAGCCGACGGCGATCCAGGCCTTGACCGGCCGTTGTTTCAAGGTGGCGGGATGATACCGGGAGGCGTAGATCTTCTCGAGCAGCAGCCGATCGATCTCCGGATACCCGGTCGATTCGATCATGGTGGCGTCGACGACTCGGCCCTGTTCATCGATCAGCAACTCGAACCGGACGATGCTGTCCTTTACGTGACGCAGTTTCCGGGGGATCTCCTTCCGGGATATGCTCATGTTGAGGCGCCGCGGAACCGGGCGTGTATCGTATCTCCAGGTGCCGTCGCCGCCATCGCCCAGGCCGTCCGAGCCGCCGGTCCCGCTTCCCCCCTCGACGCCGCCATCTACGCCCGAGCCTCCCATTCCGGCCTCGTCGCCCGGTTCGTCCTCGGTATCCATGGCGACGGCCACGGCCCGCTCCATCTCCTCCTGGGAGGCGATCTCGTGTTCCTCGGCGATCAGGCTGTCGTCGATGGGCTCCGGGATGCCTACGACCACGGGAACGGGTACGCCCTTGCTCATGATATCGTCGCCGAGATCCTCGGGCGGCTCAAGCCGGCCGGGACGGCCCCCGCCCCGCTCCGTCGTGATCAGCCTGGACGGATCGATAAGGTCGATCAAGTGGTCGGGATAGGGCATGATCTCGAGCTCGACCATGGGCTCGAAGTCGATCCGGCCGTACAGGTAGATCCCGCCGGCGGCGAAGAAATGCAGGAAGGCGGCGCACCAGATCCCGGCGACCAGAAATTGCCGCGAGAACCGTTTGAGCGGATGGGGGACCAGTTCATCGGCCTCGTACCGTTGGAGGAAACGTCCCACCCGGTGCGCGATTTGTCCAAAGTCACCATTCATGGCAGGCCATCACGGGTTCGGGCACGGTGGTCGGCCGGCAGAAATCTGCGCCGGAGCTAATACCCATAAATTCCACCGCGCATGCTGCACTGTCAAGGTTTTTGGCCGTACCGCCCGGGCCCTGCGACCCCGTCGAATGCAGCCATAAAACGCTTGACAGGGGAGGGGGCCGGTTTCATCATGCCTTACGTTTTCGAGTTCGCCCGCCTTGCCGGTTGAACCGGGTATCCGCTGCTATTCCCAGGCATTCACGACGGGGTTCATCCCACGGTCATCCGGCTGGGCAGTCGCAGGCGGTCGTGATGCCGTTGACCGGACGGGGATCATACTCATGAGAAATCCGGCGACTAAAACAAAACCCATCCTGACCGGCCTGCTGCTTCGCGGTCTCCTCGGTGTACCGGCCTGCCTGCTGCTCTGCGGTCTCTTCGGCGGACCAGACAGTCTGGTTGGACCGGGCGGGCCAGGCGGACCGGGCGGACTGGCCCGCGCCCAGGAAAAAGAAATCGCCCTGGAGATGACCACGGAGGCGGGAGTCATCGAAATCGTGCTCGATCCGGTCCGCGCGCCGGCCACCGTGGCGAATTTCATGCGGTACGTGGACGCCGGGCAATACAACGGCGGGGTGTTCCACCGGACGGTGACCATGGACAACCAGCCGAACAACGACGTGAAGATCGAGGTGATACAGGGCGCCGTAAATCCCGACTACCGGGACGACAGCTATCCGCCCAACAGCGGATTCGATCCGATTCCCCTCGAGCGGACCTCCGCGACCGGGCTCAGGCACGTGGACGGGGCCATCTCCATGGCGCGCATGGGGCCGGACACGGCGACTTCGGGGTTCTTCTTCTGCATCGGCGATCAGCCCGAACTGGATTTCGGCGGCAAACGCAACCCGGACGGGCACGGATTCGCCGCTTTCGGCCTGGTCACCCGCGGGATGGACGTGATCCGGAAGATCCAGATGTCTCCCCGCGAGAACCAGCGGCTTACACCGCCGGTCGTGATCTCCCGGGTAGCTCGAAAAACCAGGTAGCTTGACCACGAAGGCAACCACGGACAGGAGCATTACATGGCCGACCGCGTTGAGCGACCCGAGTCGTTTTTCGGCTTCCGCCTCGGCGACGACTACAAGATGGCCCGTTGGGACCGTATCACGGAGTATTTCTATCTGCTGAGCCAGCAGAGCGAGCGCATCCGCGTAGTCAACCTGGGTCCGACGACGGAAAACAACCCCTTCTTGCTGGCCATCATTACTTCCGCCGGCAACCTCGCCCGCCTGGAGGAGCTCCGGGAGATCAACGGGCGGATTGCCGATCCGCGGGGCCTTTCCGACGCCGCGATCGACGGTCTGGTGCAGGAGGGCAAGGTCGTCGTGTGCCAGTCCATGAGCCTCCACGCCAGCGAGATCGCCGCCACGCAGATGGCGCCCCAGCTCGCCTACGACCTGGTCACGGGCAACGACGAAACCACGAAGAACATCCTTGAAAACGTCATTTTCCTGATGGTCCCGTGCTTCAATCCCGACGGCCAGATCATGGTGGCCGACTGGTACGACGAGCACGTGGGCACCGAATACGAGGGGTGCGATCTGCCCTGGCTGTACCACCGGTATTGCGGCCACGACAACAACCGGGACGCCATCATGCTGAACCTGGTGGAATCCCGGTACATGGCGCGGATCATGTTCCAGGACTGGCATCCCCACGTCTTCCAGGACCACCACGAGATGGGCGGCTACCAGCCCCGGCTCTTCGTCTGCCCCTACTGCGAACCCATCCACCCCCACGCCGATCCGCTCATATGGCGCGAGATCAACTGGTACGGGGCGCACATGGCCTACAAGCTGGAGGAAGCGGGCCACCAGGGCGTCATCAGCGGCGCCATGTTCCCGGCGTGGTATCACATGGGGTTTCACTGGCTCGGCAACTACCACAACATCGCGAGCCTGTTGACCGAGACCGCCCAGGCGAAGCTGGCCAGTCCATTGTATATCCATCCCCACCAGCTCAGCGGCGAGAACGGCAACACCCTGCACACGCTGCCGCACTACAAGCCGCAGACCAACTTTCCGAATCCGTGGCCGGGGGGCTGGTGGCGGCTCCGGGACATGGTGGACCAGCAGCGCGTCGCCGCCACGGGACTCATGGACATCGCGGCGCGATGCCGGGAGACGGTGCTTCGGAACGCCGTGCAGAAGGCCCTGCACCAGACTCACAGGGGCCTGGAAGATGAGTCGGCAGGGTTCTTCATACGACCGGACCAGCACGACCCCCAGGTCGTGACCGGCTTGGTGAACGCCCTGCTCCGGCAGGGTATCGACGTGCAGCGGACCCGGACCCGGGCGACGGTGGGAACCCGCGTCTATCCCGCGGGCACCTGGTTCGTATCCAGTTCCCAGCCCAAGCGAGGCGTGGTCAAGACGCTGCTGGAACGGACCCTGTGGCCGGACGACGCCTGGGCGCGCAAGGCCGACGGATCGCCCACGCGAATCTTCGACAACGCGACGGACACGCTCGCGGAAATGATGGGCGTATCCGCGGAGCCGTCGGAGGTGCCGCACGCCGGACTGGACGCGGGATCGCTGAACCTGGATCCGGTGATCGAGTCGGTGCCGGCGAACGGATCGGTCACCGGAGACGGGGCGCACGGCATGGCCGTCGATCCCCGTCATAACGCCGCCTTCGGCGCGGTCAACGCGCTGCTGGAAGCGGGCGCCGAGGTCAGTCGGGCAACCAGCCCCCTTTCGACCGGCGGAGGCGGCCTGCCGGCCATGCCGCCCGGCACCTTTATCGTCAGCGGGGTCGACCAGGCACGGGCCGAGGGAGTCGTCCGGGAGACCGGAGCCGCCGGCTTTCGACTCGAGGAACCGGCGGAAGGCGATCCGGTCGCTAAGCCGCGCATCGCCATGTACCAGCGGTACTGGGGCGGCAACATGCCCGAAGGCTGGACCCGCATGACGCTGGAGCAGGCGGGCTTTACCTATCGCACGGCCAGGGACGCCGATATCCGGGACGACCTCCACGACCTCTGCGACGTGTTCATCCTGCCCGACGACACGATGGACATGATGGCCGGAACCGAACAGGAAGTCGAAAAACGCCTGAAGTCCGTGCCTCAGCCCGAAAAGTACCGTAGCGCCCTGGGCGAATCGGAAATTGAGGCCATCGGCGCCTTCGTGGAAAAAGGCGGCACGCTCGTGGCCGTCGGCGGCGCGTGCCGGCTTCCCATCGAGAAGTTCGGCCTCCATATCACGGACGTAACGGCCGGTCTGCCGGAAAGCGCCTTCTTCTGCCCCGGTTCCATGCTGCGGATCCGGGTCGACAACACCCACCGGCTGGGTTACGGCATGCCGGACCGGGCCCTGGTCATGCACCGTACCAGTCCCGTGCATTCGATCAACCCGTCGCACTTCAACGACCGGTACGAAGTGGTCGCCGCCTATCCCGAAAAAGACGTGCTCGAAAGCGGGTGGCTGATCGGCGAGGAACATATCGCCGGCAAGCCCGCCATGATCAGCGTGCGCCATGGCGAGGGACGGATCGTGCTCTACGGGTTCCAGGTGAACTTCCGCAACCAGACCCACGGTACCTTCAAGCTGCTCTTCAACGCGCTGTACGGGAACTGACACGTAAGCGATCGAACAGGAAAGGCACGCCCCATGCCCATCGTCGACTTTCACAACCACGTCTATCCGCCCCGGTACGTCGAGGAGATCCGGAAGGGTCCCAGCGCCTACACGGTGACCGAGGACGAAGACGGCAACCCGGTTCTGCACTCCCCCGGCGACTACAATATCCTGGTCCCCGGCCATCGGCTCATGGACGTGCGCCTGGAGGTCATGGAGGAAGCGGGCGTCGACACGCATGTCATCACCTTCACCGCGCCGGGCACGCTCATCGAGACGCCGGAGCGGTCCGCCGAACTGAGCAGCAAGGTCAACGACCTTTTCGCGGAAATACAGCGCGGGCACCCGGATCGCTTTCCGGCCCTGGCGACCCTGCCGCTGAACAATCCGGGGGCCTGCGCCGCCGAGCTGGAGCGGGCCGTCGGCAAGCTGGGCCTGAAGGGGGCGTGCGTGTACAGCAACGCCAACGGCGTGGCGCTCAGCGACCCGTGCTTCTGGCCCATGTACGAGATCGCGGACGATCGTGAAATGGTCGTTTTCATCCATCCCACCTTCCCCCTGGGCGTGGAGGCCATGAAGGATTACATGCTCATGCCCGCGGTAGGATTCCTGATGGATACGACCCTGGCCACGGCCAGCCTGCTCTTCAGCGGCTTGGTGGAGCGCTTTCCGAACATTCGCTGGGTGCTGGGCCACCTGGGCGGCGCCGTGCCCTACCTCGCCGAGCGCTTCGACCGGTGCTACGAGGCCTTTCCGCAGTGCCGCGCGAACCTGGAGAACCACCCCACGGTCTACCTGAAAAACCAGTTCTACTACGACACGGTCAATTTCGACGTGGACGCGCTGCATTTCGCCCTGGGCTTCGCGGGCGCCGACCGTATCGTGGCCGGGAGCGACTATCCCCACCAGATCGGCAGCATGCCGAAGATGATCAAGAGCATCAACGCGATGGACCTGTCGGACGAAGACCGCGAAGCCATTCTAGGGGGAAACGCCGTCCGGCTGCTGGGGCTTTGATCGATTCGTTGTGGCTGAGCGCTCCGCCACGGTTGACCGTCCCGGTCAGCCCGGTTGATCGCAAATGACCGGGGACAGTGAAACCACCGGTCGAAACGGTTGAAATCATGGATCTCATGCTCCACGGAAAAAGAGCGATTGTCACCGGCGGCAGCCGGGGCATCGGACGTTGCTGCGCGCTGGCCCTGGCCAGGGAGGGCGCCCGCGTGTGCGTCACGGCCCGAAACCGGGACCTGCTGGACGAGGTGGTTCGGGAGATCGAAGCGACGGGCGGCGAAGGATACGCGGTTGCGGCCGATCTGGTCTCGCTGGACGACTGCCGCGGGGTGGTCCGTGAAACAGCCGACACCTTCGGCGGCATCGATATCCTGGTCAACTGCGCCGGCGCGGCGCGGGGAGGCGACATCCTGGCGCTTCCCGCGGAACAGATCGACGAAGGGCTGGCGCTGAAGTCATACGGTTACCTGCGGATGTCGCAACTGGTGATCCCGTACATGCAGGAGAACCGATGGGGACGCATCATCCATATCGCCGGCAACGCGGGAACGAGCCCCGGCCGCGGCAACATCCCCTTGAGCCTGGCCAACGTCGCCGTCCTGAACTGCACGCGGGCCCTGTCGGACGCGGTATCCGGCGACGGCATCCTGGTCAACGCCATATGTCCCGGCATGACGAACACCCGGCGGGCCCGGGACCTGCAGCAGGCGGAGGCCGACCGGCAGGGCCGGGACGTCGAGGACCTGCTTCGCGAAGCCGGCGAGCGGCTTCCCGCCGGCCGCATCGCGGAACCGGAGGAGATCGCCGCCGTGGCGACTTTCCTCGCGTCCGAATCCTGTTCGTACGTCTTTGGTACCGCCGTCTACATGGACGGCGGCGAAAGACGGGGCACGCCCTGAAACCGTCCGGGCGAGACCCCTGGCATCTGTCATTCGCAACTGTCGCCTTCAATCAAAAGGAGCACCATCATGGCTGAAAACACGTCCAAATCCTTCGCGGCGCATTCGGACGGCGCGGAATGGGTCAAAGGGCTGCGGCCCTATTTCGTGTATCGCGACCTGGGCATGAAGTCCGCTACGGATGGCCGGGTGATGGCCCACGTCATCCGGGCCGCCCAGTCCTGCGACGGTCCCATGGGTTATCATTCCCACGAACTCGAATTCCAGATGAACTACCTGCTCAAGGGCTGGGCGCGCATCGACCTGGCGGACGTGGGCGAAATCGAAGTAACCGCGGGTGACGCGTGGTACCAGGCGCCCGGCGTCGCGCATGAGTTGATGGAATACTCCGACGATTTCGAAGTCATCGAGATCACCATACCGGGCGACTTCCCGACCATCGACGAGACGCGCTAGGACCGGCCATGAACGTCGGATTCATCGGGTTGGGCAATATGGGCAATCCCATGGCCGCCAGCCTCCTGCGCGCCGGACACGCCCTTCGCGTCCACGACCTGGACGAGGATAAGGCCGCGAACCTGCTGGATGCCGGGGCTTCGTGGGCGTCATCCCCCCGCGAGACGGCAGCGGGCGTCGACGCGGTCATCACCTCGCTGCCCGGACCCGCCGCGGTGGAAAAGGTGGTCCTGGGCGGTGACGGCGTGTTCGAAGGCCTCGCGCGCGGTTCCGTCTATATCGATACGAGCACGGGCGAACCGGGACTCATCCGGCGCATCGCCAGGGAAGGCGCGGCAAAGGGGATCGACGTGCTGGACGCGCCGATCAGCGGCGGAGTCTTCGGCGCTCGAGACGCCACCCTGACCGTGTTCGTCGGCGGAGACGAGGCGGTGTTCGACCGGTACGAGCCCCTCCTGCGCGGCGTGGGCAGTACGGTCGTCCGCATGGGGGATACCGGCAGCGGCGTCGCGACCAAGCTGGTGAACAACCTCATGATGTTCATCAATTTCATCGGCGCCTGCGAAGGGATGGCCATCGGCACGCGGGCGGGTATCGACCCGCGTACGTTGATCGACGCCATCCGGCCGAGCATGGGCCAGAGCCGGATGATGGAGCGGTGCCTGTCCCGTTTCCTGGACGGCAAGTCGCTGTATTCCGCCATCGACCTGGGGGTGAAGGACATGCATCTGGGCGTCGCACTCGGGAGGACGCACGATGTCCCGCTGGAAATCGCCCCGATCGTCGAGGACCTTCTCAGACGGTTCCAGGACCAGGGGAACGCCCAGGCCGACCTCCTCGAATACATCGGAGACTACCTGAAGCGGGCGGGCGCCGACCCGTCCGGAAGATCGTGAGGACATCCATGCGCTGGAGAGTATCCATTATCCTGGCCGCGTTCCTGGTGCCGGGCGCCTTCGCGGCCTCCGTACCATGCGCCGCCGCGAACACGCTCGCACGGTCCGCGGCCGCTTTTCCGCAGTCCGCGGCCGGCCTTCCAGAGTCCACGAAGGAGTCGCCCGACATCCGGGGATCCTGGAAGCCGGAAACGTACCGGCTCAAATTCGGACCGGTTCACGAGGTAACCGGCCTGATCACCTTCACCGAAAAGGACTGGTCGGTCCTCTTCTTCATCGTAACCGACGAGGGTCCCCGGCGGGGTTCCGGCGAAGGGGGCACCTATTCCTTGGACGGAGACAAGCTGACCTTCCGGCACCTGTACAATCTTTCCGGCGGCCACGCGGTCGACGGTTTCGAGGCCAGCGACCTGTCGATGAGGGTGAGACCGCCGGACGCCGTCGACGCGCCCGCCGAACCCTGCGCCATCGAGGTGAAGGACGATTTGCTGACCATCTTCTTCCCCAGCGGAAACCAGATGACCTTCCGGCGCAGTTCCGATTGAAGACCGCGCCACGGCTTCGGATAAGCAGCCGTGCCGGGTCCTCCCGCCCGCGCGCCGCCCCCGCTCCCGTCCTTTACAACGCATCTACGGCAACTTTACCGTATAGGCTTGAAGGACGGGAATCAGTTGACATTACCGGCCGTTCCGGCTTATCTTTGGACGCTGTCATTCAGCCGGATCGAGACCGGGGAAACAGGCCATGACCTCCGAAGCACTGACCCGAGAGATGAAGAAGACCGTCGGAGTCGAAGCAGCCCGGATGGTCGGCCAGGGCGACGTGGTCGGACTGGGCACGGGATCGACGGCGGAGTTCATGATCGAGGAACTGGGGCGCCGCGTGCGGGAGGAGAACCTGAACATCGTCGGCATACCCACTTCCTTCGACGCGTCGGTGCTGGCCCGCAGGAACGGCATCCCGGCGGGGACGCTGGACGACGTGGACCGGGTCGACATCGCCGTGGACGGCGCGGACGAGGTCGACCCCGCGATGAACCTGATCAAGGGCCGAGGCGCCGCCCACCTGCGGGAGAAGATCGTGGACGGCATGGCCGAACGGTTCATCGTCATCGTGGATGAATCGAAACTGGTCGAGCGGCTGGGAACGAAATGTCCCGTGCCGCTGGAAGTCCTTCCCATGGCGGTTCAACCCGTCATGCGGGCCGTCGAAGCGCTGGGGGGGGAACCCCTGCTGCGCATGGCGGTACACAAAGACGGACCGGTCATCACCGACCAGGGGAACATGGTGGTGGACGCCCGTTTCGACGGAATCGACGACCCCGGCGGAATGGAAAGCACGCTCAACAACATCCCCGGCATCCTTGAAAACGGCCTCTTCGTCGGCCTGGCGACCGGGATACTCATCGGGAGCATATCCGGCGAAGGACGCATCGAAGTGGAAAGAAGAACCTGAACCCACGGGGCCGTTCGTCGCGGTCCAATGGCCGCCGCCGCGCTTTTCCGATTGCCGCACGTTACGCGGACCCGCGGCGCTGCCTGAGCCCAGAATTGAATGAAACGTAAATGAACGATATCGGATACTTCAGCCTCCTGCTCGCCTTCATGACGGCGGCCTACGGCGGCGTGACCGGCGTGGTCGGCGCCCGCGCGCGGAACCCGCAGATGATTGCCAGCGGGGCCCACGGCGTTCTCGCCACCTTCGGCCTGCTGACCCTGTCGTCCATCGTGCTGGTGTACCATTTGTACACGGGCAACTTCCAGGTGGAGTACGTCGCCTCCTACACCAGCAGCACCCTGCCCGATTTCTACCGCGTCACCGCGCTGTGGGCCGGGCAGAAGGGATCCCTGCTCCTGTGGGTATGGACCCTGTCCCTCTTCGCTTTGGTGGTGCACCTCACAAACCGGGACCGGAACCAGACGCTGATCCCCTACGTCCACGCAGTGATGATGTCGGTGGTCCTGTTCTTCATCGCCCTGCTCATCTTCGTGGCCGATCCCTTCGAGCTGCTGCCCTTCGTGCCCGCCGAGGGCCGCGGACTGAACCCGGTGCTGCAGATGCCCCTCATGATCATCCACCCGCCCATTCTCTACCAGGGCTACGTGGGGACCGTGGTCCCCTTCGCCTTCGCCATGGCCGCGTTGATCACGGGGGAACTGGGCGACACGTGGATCCGGACGATCAGGCGATGGACCCTCTACGCCTGGTTCTTCCTCGGGTTCGGCCTGATGCTGGGCGGCCGCTGGGCCTACGTGGAACTGGGATGGGGCGGATACTGGGCCTGGGATCCCGTGGAAAACGCGGCGCTCATGCCCTGGCTGACCATAACCGCCTTTCTCCATTCCGTGATGATCCAGGAGAAGAAGGGCATGCTGAAGATCTGGAACTTCATCCTGATCATCCTGACCTTCGGCCTGGTCTACTTCGGGACATTTCTCACGAGAAGCGGGGTCGTTTCGTCGGTGCATTCCTTCACCACATCGGGCATCGGTCCCATGTTCATGGGTTTCGTCATCGTCTCGATGGTGTTGTCCTTCGGCCTGCTGATCAGCCGGCGCCGCGCCCTGAAGGCCCGCAGCGAACTCGACTCCTTCGTCTCGAGGGAAAGCAGCTTCCTGCTGAACAACCTGGCCCTCGTGGGCGTGTGTTTCGCCATCCTCTGGGGGACCATTTTCCCCGTGCTTTCCGAGGCCGTCAGCGGCGAGAAGATCACGGTGAGCGCGCCGTACTTCAACGAGATAAACGTGCCGCTCGGCATCTTCCTGCTCTTTCTGACGGGCGCCGGTCCGCTTTTCGCGTGGCGCAAGACCTCCGTTCAGAGTCTCAAGCGGCATTTCACCATACCCATTGCCTGTTTCATCGCCGCGGCCGCCATCCTGCTGGCCTTCGGCATCCGGCACGTCTACGCCCTGCTCTCCTTCAGCATGTGCGCCTTCGTGGTCGGAGCCATCGGACTCGAGTTCTACCGCGGGGCCCGCGCGCGCCGTTCCACGAACGACGAATCCTGGCCCGCGGCTTTCTACCGGCTGGTCATGGGCTACAAGCGCCGGTACGGCGGTTACGTCGTTCATATCGCCATCGTGCTCCTGTTCATTGGCTTCACCGGGTCCGCCTTCAACCGGGAAGAGAACTTCGCGGTGCGGGAGGGCGAATCCTTCCAGATCAAAAACTATACGCTGGACTTCGATTCCCTCACCGAAACCAACATGGGCGAGTACATATCGTACGCAGGCCTGCTCCGCCTTTCCGTGGACGGCGAGCCTGTCGTTATGATGGCCCCGGAGAAACGTCTCTACCCCATACAGGACCAGGTGACTTCGGAAGTATCCATCTGGTCGACGCTGAATGAAGACCTCTACGTGGTCCTGGCCGAACTGAACGAAACGCTTGACGTAGCTACATTTAAGGTCTACATTAATCCATTGGTAAACTGGGTCTGGATCGGTACGGCACTGCTCATGCTGGGGACGATCATTCTCTTCCTCCCGGATCGATTCGGCAGAAAAACCACCGGACGTGAACGGCGCGAAGGGGTTGGCGAACCTCGTACGCCGGTGCCCGGGACCCGGGATGTAACCGTCTGAAAGACCGTGGACAGATCACGGACGCGACACGCGCAACCACTGCGGATCAAGCGAGTGGCCCGTATGGCCGCGCCCTAATGTTGCAGAACTACAACCCGGTTCATACACCGGTAGCTTCATACTGTATGACCTGATTTGGCAATTCGATAAGCAGGGTGGGGGTGCCACGGGAAGCCCGGGCGCCTTGGAAAACGAATATCGCAAGCAGAACATATGGCTGAAACCGTTCCTCGCAAGCATGTGGTATAGGTTCTGTTCGACTACCGGTTGAGATTTATGGAAATGTGCATGGATTCTTCTCGACGCAGACAGGCGCAGTAACTTTCTGAACGGACTCACTGGAACCGTCTGGCGGCAGATCGTCGGGAAAACGCGCATAACACCACTACGGCTGAACGGTTCAAGAAACACGGGCGCCATACCTTCCTCGCCAGTAGGCAACACGTCCCCTGCCGGCGTACGCCGACCCGGTCACGCTCTGGACCGGCGGCGGCCAGCTTATCGACATCAAACCCAGGTTCGACGCTACTAAGCGATAAGCTGCGATATCGCAGGGGGTGTTGTATGGATTTCCCATTGGAAAACCTGAACGGCTTTTTGCTGCCCCTAGCCGCCCTGACCCTGATTTCCGGGCTCGTCGGGTTGGTGATCGGCACGATCTGGCGGCGCAGCAAAGCCGGCGAAATGGAGGAGAAAGCCCAGAAGCGCGCACAGCGCCTTTTCAAGGAAATGGAAGTGCAGCGCCGTGCGGAGCTGCTTGAGGAGAAAAGAAAATGGCACGACGCGCGGGAGGCCCAGGAGGAGGAAATCAACGGCAGGCAGTCCGCCCTGGAAAGCCACGAGCAGGACATGATGGACCGGGAGAAAGAGTACGAACAGCGATTCGACACCCTGAAGGACCGCGAAGATCAGACCGGCTTGAGGGAAGACGAAGTGGAGAAGCTGGAAGAGAAGCTGAAAACGCAGGAAGTCCGGCTGAAGGAATCGGCCTCGGAATACCGCAATCGGCTGGAAGCCCTTGCCCGGCTGACCGCCGAGGAAGCCAAGCAGCAGCTTCACGATGAACTCATTCGCGACGTGAAGCAGGAAGCGGAACACAGAGTCAGAGACATTCTGAAAACCGCCCAGACCAACGCCAACCGGGAGGCGAGAAAGATCGTTACGCTGGCGATCAGCCGGTGCGCGGTGGATCAGTCGACCCAGACGAGCGTCGCGGTGGTACCTCTGCCCAATGACCAGATCAAAGCCCGTATTATCGGAAAAGACGGCCGCAACATCCGGACTTTCGAGGCCGCCAGCGAAGTGAAGGTCATGGTGGACGATACCCCGGAGGCCGTGGTCATTTCCTGCTTCGATCCCATTCGCCGGGAAATCGCCCGCACCGCCATGGCGGATCTCGTATCCAACGGCAAGATTACCCAGAGCCGTATAGAAGAAATGATCACGCGGGCACAGGAGCAGATCGACAACCTGCTGCTCTCGGAAGGGGAGCAGGCCGTCACCCAGCTCAACCTGAAATCCATGCATCCCGAGATGATGAAGCTGGTCGGCCGGCTGCGGTTCCGGTCCAGTTACGGCCAGAACGCCCTGGATCACTCGAAGGAGGTGGCCTTTCTCACCGGCATGATGGCCGTTGAGGTCGGCCTGGACGAACTGCTCGCCCGGCGCTGCGGACTCCTTCACGACGTCGGCAAGGCCCTGGATCACGAGATGGAGGGATCACACCCGGAAATCGGCCTGGCCTTCGCGGAAAAGTATGGCGAGCCCGAGGAAGTCAAGAACGCGATCATTGCCCATCACAACGACGAGAACGAGGAAATCACCTCGCCCATCACCTTTCTGGTCGCCGCGGCGGACGCCATTTCCGGCGCCCGGCCCGGCGCACGCAGGAATGATCCCGAAGACTACATCCGCAGAGTGGTGGAACTGGAAGAACTCGCCCGGGCGTTCGACGGGGTGGCCGACGCCTACGCCATCAACGCCGGACGCGAGATCCGGGTCATGGTCCGGCCGGACCAGGTGGACGACGACCGGACGCACACGCTGGCCTGCGAGATATCCCAGAAGATCCGCAACGACCTGACCTATCCCGGGCACATCAAGGTGACCGTGATCCGGGAGAAGATCGCCCACAGGATGACGAACAAGCGGGACGACCAGCAACAGGGCGGACGTCGAAGGTCGTACGGAAGAAACCGGAACCGGCGTCATTCCCCGACGCCCAGCGGACAGGCGGCGGGATAACTTCGCCGCGCGCTCGGATCCCCGTGTCTCTTACCGAAGAAATCAAGGTCCACGCCGGGTATCTCGGCTTCGACCTTGCCGGCGTAACCACGGCCGACCCCCCACGGTACGGGGAATACTACGCCCAATGGATCGAGCAGGGCATGGCCGGCGAGATGGCCTACCTGGGCCGCCGGATCGAGAAACGGCAGGACCCGGGACAGATCCTGCCGAACGCCCGGTCCCTCGTCGTAGTCGCCATGAACTACCGGTGTCCGGACCCGGATCCCATCCCGGGCGGCACGCCCGAAGTCACCCCCGGAGGCGCGCACCGCGGCAAGATCGCCCAGTATGCCCGGGGCGACGACTACCATGACGTAATGAAGGAAAGGCTGGAGGCGCTGCTTCGGTTCATCCGGGACCGGGCCGGCCGTCCCGTGGAGGGCAGGGTGTACGTGGACACCGGTCCCGTGCTGGAACGCGAATTCGCCGTCCGTGCCGGCCTGGGCTGGTTCGGGAAGCACACCAATCTCATCCACAAGCGCATCGGATCGTGGCTGCTGATCGGGGAGATCCTGCTCGACATCGAACTCGATCAGGACCGGCCCGCGGCCGACCACTGCGGCACATGCACGCGGTGTATCGAAGCCTGTCCGACCGATGCCATCGTCGAGCCCTACGTGGTCGATTCGCGCCGCTGCATTTCCTATCACACCATTGAACTGAAAGGCGCCATTCCCACCGCGTACCGCGCGGCGATGGGAAACCGCGTATTCGGATGCGACGACTGCCAGGATGTCTGTCCCTGGAACCGCCGGGCGCCCGTAACGGGCCATTCGGCCTTCATTCCCCGTCCGTGGAACGAAATGCCGGGCCTGATCGAAATGCTGGGGCTGACGCCGGAGGAGTTCCGGACCCGATTCCGGGGCAGCCCTGTAAAACGGACCAAGCGGCGGGGCCTGCTGCGAAACGCCGCGGTAGCCCTGGGCAACACGAAGGATCCTGAGGCGATACCCGCGCTCGCCGATTCGCTCGGCGACGACGAGCCGCTGGTCCGAGGACACGCGGCCTGGGCACTTGGGAACGTCGGCGGCGACGGGGCGGCCGCGGCTTTGGAGAAGGCGAAGAAGACCGAAAAAGATCCCTGGGTAATCGAGGAAATAGACCAGGCGCTTGCGGAATGCGCGGCTTCTTAGGTCTCAAGGATGCGACGGCGAAAAACACAGGCCAACGGCGTACGCATGTATGCCGTTTCCGCGTCCGACCGGCAGCCGGCGAACCATGCTGTTTTTTGAAAACCCTTGCCTCCTTGAAGGTTATACATATATTCCAGGTGGCTTCGGTGGCAGGTACCGGGCGATAGATCAATGTCCGGCAGCCAAATCGTTCTCTGAATTGCTGACGCAGATATGATTAGACATCTCCCGCTCATAGGCCTCGTGATCCTGGCCGGTTGCGCCGGTCCCCGAACCCTTGAACCGGGCTCGCGCTCCACGCCCGCTCCCGGGACGGCGGATACCACCGGAAAGATCGTCGCGGTGGAGGAATTGCCGGTCCCGGATCTTACCCTCGATCACGTCACCCTGGCAGATTCCCTGGCGACGCGGGACCCCGATCGTCTGCTCGCCGACATCCGGCTGCGCTATGACGCGGCCCTCGCCGCGCTGGAGCGATCCGATACCACGGCCGCGCACGCCGCGGTCGACGAAGTGCTTGGCCTGCTCATCCTGCTGAGCGACGACCAGAAGCACGCGGCGACCCCCGCGCAGGCCGACCTCCTCAGGCAACTCGGCCTGCTGGTGGACCGCATCCAGGACAGGCGCCGCGCGGCCGCCGAAGTCCGGGGTTCGATTCCCCGGGTCATCAACCGCCGCGTCACGCGACAGATCAATCTGTATCTCAAAGACAAGAGCCTGGACATACTCAAGGCCGCCTATCAACGGTCCGGGCGCTACACCCCGATGATCCGCGAGCAACTGGCCGCCCTGGGGCTGCCCATCGAGCTTCAATGGCTTCCGATCATTGAAAGCGCCTTCAAACCCAGGGCCTTTTCGTGGGCGGCCGCGGCGGGCATGTGGCAGTTCATCTACGATACCGGCAAGCGGTACGGACTCAAGCGGTCCGGTTGGGTGGACGACCGCTTCGACCCCTACAAGGCCACGCCGGCCGCGCTCGCCTACCTGGGGGAACTGTACGGCATGTTCGACGACTGGTTTCTCGCCCTGGCGGCATACAACTGCGGCGAGTATCGCGTGCTTCGCGAGATCAACCGGACGGGGAACCGGGATTACTGGAAGATGCGCCTCCCCCGGGAAACCCGGAACTACGTGCCCAAATTCCTCGCGGTACTGCATATACTCGAAAACCCGGAGAAATACGGCGTAGACTGGCCGGAAACCCACCATCCCCACCTGTTCGAAGCGGTGCATATCGACAAATCGGTCACGCTGAAGGATGTCGCCGATCTGCTGGCCATGCCGCAGGACGATCTCAAGGCCCTGAATTCCGATATACGTTATGGCGTGACGCCACCCACCGGGTATTCGTTGCGCGTACCCCTCGGCGCCGGAACGACGCTGATCGGCAGCCTCGACGAGCTGCCGGAGTCGGATTTCAAGCCCCCTCCCGAGGTACGCAGGTACCGCGTGCGCCGGGGCGATACGCTCGGCCATATCGCCCGCAGATTCCGGACTTCGGTCAGCAGGCTCCGGCGCATGAACCGGATCCGGGGCAGCCTGATCCGTATCGGCCAGGTGCTTCGCGTGCCCGGAAGGAATTACAACAACCGGTTATGGGTGGACCAGGCGCCTTCGTACGGCACGCCGAAGGACGCCCTGTCCCACACGGTGCGGCGCGGTGACACGCTGATCCGCATCGCCCGGTATTACGGGACGTCCGTTACCGCGCTCAAGCAGAACAACGGCCTGCGGAGAGACCTCATCCACCCCGGACAGGTACTTCGCCTGCCCGCTACCGGGAAAGACGGCGGCAGGGGAATCGACGGTGGTCCGGTGACCTACAACATCCGCTCCGGGGATACGCTTTCTCGCATCGCGCAGGTCTTCAAGGTTTCCGTCACGGCGCTCATGCGGGCCAACCCTGACATACAGGCCCGGCGGCTGAGAATCGGCCAGCGGATTATCATTCCCGGCTGACCGGCCGGCGTAGCAACCGACCACAGACCAGGATTACGCAAGTCCGTGAAAGGAGAAGCCGGTACATGGGATACGTCAAAGCGGCGGATCTGGATGAATTGAACCCGGGCCAGATGAAAATGGTCTCGATCGATGGGAAGGAGATCGTCCTTTGCAACGTGGACGGGAAGTACTATGCCGCCGATAACTTCTGCCCCCACATGGGCGCGCCCCTGAGCGAAGGGGAACTGGACGGCACCGATCTCTGGTGCCCCTTCCACGGCGCTTCTTTCGACGTGACTACAGGTGACGTGCTGTCGCCGCCCGCCTACGAGAATCTCACCTGCTTTCCGGTCCGGGTGACCGGCGATGCCGTGGAAATAGAAATCTAGCTGCCGTTCGACGCGAGGTGGCGCAACATACCGGTCCGGGTGACCGGCGACGCCGTGGAAATAGAAACCCGGCCGTCAGCTCCGGAAGTGGTCGTACCCGTCCGGGCGCAGGGGCCTTCGTCCGGCGTGATCCGCAAATACACATCCGCGATCCTCGGATACGCATTCGCCTATGGGGGTCAGGGGGGTTCCGGTGCGCTCCGCCAGTTCGGCCGCCAGGTGATCCACCCGGTCCGGCGCAACGGCGCACAACAGTTCGAATTCCTCTCCGCTTTCCAGGGCCGTCCTCACGGGATCTAGCCGAAGATCCTCCATGGCCCGCCTGGTTTCATCCGCGATGGGCAGAGCGGTCCCGTCCAGGGTCAATCCGACCCCGCTGCCGCGACACAGGTGCAGGGCATCTGAGCTGAGCCCGTCGCTCACGTCGATCATGGCGTGGACCCAGCCGCTGCGGGCCAGTATGCCGCCCTCGCGGACCCGGGGAACGGGCGTGCGGTGACGGAACAGCGCGTCTTCGAACCGGTCCGGCGGTCTCCCCGCGACCGGTTCCTCCCGCGCCGACCGAAGCAGACGCAGACCGGCCTCGCTCGCACCCAGGTGCCCGGTCACGCACAGCGTATCCCCCACCCGGGCACACCCGCGCGTCGTGATATGTCTCCCTTCCGCTTCTCCTGTCACCGTGATGGAGACGACGGTCGGTCCGTCCGTCGAGCTCAGGTCACCACCGACGATGGATACGGAAACTCCGGTGTGCCGCGCCAGGTCGCGAAACCCCGCGTACAGCGCTTCCACGTCTTTCGCGGTGCGCCGGGCCGGAAGACAGAGGGTCGTCAACGCGTGCCTGGGCACACCGCCCATGGCCGCGATATCACTGTAGTTGGCGGCCAGGCTCTTCCATCCGATCTGCCGCCACGACGAGAAAGCGACGTCGAAATCAATACCTTCCACGAAGGTGTCGGTCGTCAGCAGGGTCGTCATGCCGGGCCCGGTCTCTACGGCCGCGGCGTCATCTCCGATCCCTGTCACGACGCTCGGATCCGGCTCGGGCAGCGCGGCCCTGATGCGCCGGATCAGTTCGAATTCGCCGGGAAGACCCGCGCCTTCCTTCTGATTTGCCACGGTTCATCGTTTCCTTCTCGCGCGGTCGGGACGCGCGAATCCATGTGCCAACCTCTCACGCGTCCTTCCCGAACCGCCCCTCGATCCGTTCCCGCGAGCGCGTGAAGATCTCTATGCCGGCCGTGACGCCGCCGCCGAAGAGCAGCCCCTCCAGGGCACCTAGGGCGACCTGGGTGGTGCGCCCGAACTCTCCCTCGCCGAAGATCGTCGCAATGGTTTCGAGCCGTATCTGCGATGCCCCGAAGGACTGCCGCATGATTTCCAGACTGCTGGTGAACATGTTGCCGCCCAGCACGCTCAGGGCGATACTGGCGATCATGCCCCCCAGCGCGCCGAAGACGATATAAAGAAAACTCCGCCACTGCCCGGGCCGCCTGGCCAGGTAATACGTGACGACCGGGCCGAGGGCCACGCCCGTGCCGATAAGGGTGCCCTCGAGACCCCCGGTAAGACCCGCGGGGTGCTGGCCGAACAGGGTTTCCAGGGTATCGGAGCTGTACAGGTTGAACGCCGCGCCCACCATCCCGCCGCCCAGCGCACCGCCCAGTACGCCGAGCCATCGACTGTATTTCCCCGATACGCGCCGCAGGGCGACCATGCCGAAGGACACGCCCGCACCGCCGAAAGCGCCGCCGAACAGGCCCAGGCCCGCCAGGACGAAAATAGGCGAGAGCGCATCGGACGGCAGACCGGAACTGGTAGCGGCGAGGGCGGTTCCCAGGAGTAGCCCGCCAAGCAGTCCGGCCACGGCGCCGCCGAACGTTCCGCCGATGCCTTGCTGCATGATGTCGATCCCGCCCTGTTGCAGGCGCATCAGTATGAAACCGACCATCACCATAACCCGGTACAGCCGGGAAAGTTTGATCGACCGGTCCTGTTCACGGAGAAAAGTCAGGCTGACCGCGCGCTGGAGGCGGCTCACGGACTCGTGGCCCGTGGGACGGGTCAGGATGGACTCCACGGCCGAACCGAACCAGTCCGCCAGTTCGATGCTCGCCGCCCTGCGCACTTTCAGCGCGGGATCCCGCAACGCGAGATGCCTGAGCCGGTTGTTCAGGGCCGCGCAGCGCACGGGCCGGGACGACTCCACGGCGCGTCGGCGGACCTCCTCGCGATCGTTGTACAGGGCATCCAATATCACGTTCAGCGCGTCCGGCACCCTTTCAACCAACCAGGCAGGCACGGGCAGATCCCTGTTGAGCAGGCTGATGCAAAGCAGGTACGCTTCCTGGCCGGAGACCCCGATTTCTTCCAGGTAGGGCGAGAGCAGATCCAGGCTTTCACGGTCCATGATGAGCTGGTAGGTCCGGTAATTCTCCACCGACCGTTCGAGCAGGCTGCGTGCCTGCTTTGCTTCGTAAACGCTGCCGGTCAGCCAGCGGGACACTTCGGGAATCAGGCATTCGTGGGCGAGTTCGAGCCACCCCTCTCCCTCCTGGTTTCGCCGCCGGACGATACGGGCGTCGACCAGTTCCCCGAGCAGGGTTCCAAGGGCACCGTCGTCGTACCGGTCGCCGGTCTGGATACGCGAAGCCAGTTCGGACTCCCGGACGACGATGAGCCGTTCATCCGCGGAGATGAGCGCCAGAAGCACCTGCTGCACCACGGACAGGTCGGCCGCCGAAAACCGGCGGAGCACCCTTGCGAGGTAGTCGGCAAGGATTTGCGAAGCCCCGCCCAGATTGTCATAAGCCGACTCCGTGATCATGTTCCCCGTATCGCGCTGGTCGTAAAGCGTATCGCACACGATCTGCAAATGGGGCGGGTCGACGGAGTCCTGGTCGGAGAGGTCTTCGAGCAGGCGGTTCACGAGCATGTCCTCGAACCGGCAGCCTACCCGCCAGGCGGGCCCCGTTATGGCCCGGGCCGCCTGTTCCGGGGATAGTCGGCCGAGCCGGTACTCGTGGTGGAAGATCTCCGGAACCACCGGTTTGAGCTGGCTCATCTCCGCGAGCAGGTCCTCTCTCATCACGAATACGAACTGCAGCGGCAGGGTATCGTCCTCCATGACCGCTCCCAGTTCGCTGATGAACGCCTCCCGGCTCTTCGCATCGAGCAGGAGGAAGAACTCTTCGAACTGGTCCAGCATGACGACGAGCCGGGAGGATGGACCGGACCGGCGCCCGTGAAACAGTTCCCGAAGGGAAATATCGTCCGAACCGGCATCGTCTTCTCCGGTTCCAAGGACAAGCCGCCGGACGATGCGCTTCATGTGCTGCAACGGATCGGTAAAACTCCGGATGATACACGCCCGGTGTCCCTGGTCCTGCAGCCAGGGGATGAGGCCGGCCCGAAGAATCGAACTTTTGCCGACGCCGGAACGGCCGTAGAGGAGGAACGACCGCCGGGAGAGGATCCTGGAGCAGATGTTCTCGATCTCCTCCTCGCGACCGAAGAACAGGCCCTGGTCGTTTTCGGTGTAATAGTCGAGGAACTTGTACGGCCGGGTCGGCTTGGCCTGAAGGGCCGGCGGGGTCGGTTCCTCCAGGATCTCCACCGCATCGCCGATGAAGACGTATCCATGCTTGGGTACCGTTTTGACGTAGCGGGGGTTCGACGCGTCGTCCCGCAACTGTTTTCGGATCGACTTGATACACTGGGTCAGCGCCGTATCGCTGACGATTACGTCCTCCCAGATTTCGTCGAAGATACGGTTCTTTTCCACCAGTTGCCCCGCGTTGGATACCAGCAGCACAAGTACGTCGAAATACCTGGAACTTAAAGGCAGCGTGGCGTCTTTCAGGCGAACCTGGCGGTTCTGGATGTCCAGCACGAAGTCGTCGAACCGGAAGCCTTTTGCGGCGGTCTGTTGCGTCATTCGGGGCTCAAGTGGACGAATTTCGGGGAGAAAGGCGCAGTATTCATACATTCCTCACAGAATACTCACCGGGACCTCATGCAATCCATATATGGAATGAATATAATCCCCTTATGAGCATATGTCTAATCTTCCACCCTTTAGTAAATCCGTTTGTGAGACCGCATCGTTCACGTTTAATTACATCCGATAGGGGGTAAGCGCATGTTATCCCATTTCTGCACCATTCCCGAAGCCGTGGAAGAAATCAGGGCGGGCCGCGTACTGATCGTCATCGATGACGAAAACCGGGAGAACGAGGGCGACTTCATGGTGGCCGCCGAAAAAGTCACGCCCGAAATCATCAACTTCATGTCACGGTACGGACGGGGGCTGATCTGTCTGCCCACCACGAGACAGCGGCTTGAAGAGCTGGACATTCCGATCATGGTCAACGGAAAGATGTCGATCGCGGACACGCCCTTCACGGTGTCCGTGGATGCCGTGAAGGGCGTTACCTCCGGCATTTCCGCGCATGACCGGGCAAAAAGCGCCCGATTGTTCGTAGAACCGGATACCGTGCCGGAAGACTTCGAACGCCCGGGACATCTCTTTCCGCTACGGGCACGCGACGGAGGCGTGCTGGAAAGGGACGGTCACACCGAGGCGACGGTCGACCTGATGAGACTGGCCGAACTCTACCCGGCCGGCGTCCTGTGCGAAGTGCTGGACGAGGACGGGTCCATGGCCCGTCTGCCCCGGCTGATCGAAATCGCCGACGAGCATCATCTGAAGATCGCAACCATTAAGGACCTCATCGAATACCGGCTCGAAGAGGAACTCGTACTGGAATTCGCCTGCAGCGGCGGATAAGGCGACGGAATCCGGCTTAAGCCACGACCGGAACGAGGGGGATGCGAGCCGTCGCGGAACGGGTGATGTGCCCGGTCCGCGGCGGGTACGCTGCCGCCGGCCGTCAGCGGGTAAGCCCGACCACACGCAACATGGCCCGTCTGCCCCGGGATATCAATCGAAGCCGGTCTTTCCGCGTCTTATTCATGCCCCAGCTACCCGACTACCTGCCGGAAGCCGTGCTCCGGTTCGATGATCTCGCCCTTGACGCGCTGCCCGACGCAGGCGACTCTTCCGTAGCAGCCGCCCGCCTGTACTGCAGCCGCCTCGCACGCCGGCATTACGAGAATTTCATCGTCGTTTCCCGGTTCCTCCCCGCCGCGCTGCGACAGCACTTCTACCACGTCTACGCCTACTGCCGGTGGTCTGACGACCTCGCCGACGAAACAGGCGATCCCGGATTGTCCCTTGAACTGCTCGAATGGTGGGACGCGGAATTGCAGGCCTGTTACGACCAAAGCGTACGACATCCGGTATTCATCGCCCTCCGGGAAACGATCGACCGCTTCGAGATACCGATTACCCCGTTTCGCGATCTGCTGACCGCGTTCCGGCAGGACCAGGTGGTAACGCGTTACCGGACCTACGCCGACGTGCTCGAATACTGCCGTTACTCCGCCAATCCGGTGGGTCACCTCGTGCTCTACCTGTGCGGCTACCGGGACAGGGAACGCCAGGCGCTGTCGGACGCTACGTGTACCGCGCTCCAACTGACCAATTTCTGGCAGGACGTCCGGGTGGACTTGGAAAAGGGCAGGATCTACTTGCCCCTGGAGGACCTGGACCGGTACCATTACACCGAGGCGGACCTCGAGGCCGGGGTCGTCGACGAGCGTTTCAGGGAACTGATGGCGTACCAGGTGGACCGGACGCGCAGGCTGTTCGAAGAAGGGCTCGGACTGTGCGGCCTGGTGGACGCGCGGGTCAGGCTGGACATCGAGTTGTTCAACCGGTGCGGCGCGGCCGTCCTGGACCAGATCGAAAAACAGCGTTACGACGTGCTGTCCCGGCGGCCCGCCCTGTCATCCGCCCGGAAGACCGGCCTGTTGCTGAAATACGCACTGAAACGACTCTGGAGCTGAAACGGACCGCCCGCGATTCAGAGTGGTTGGCGAGCGTTGTCCGAAACGCTGGATCACCGTTGCCATGAACCTTGTGGATCGACAGCCCACCGACCGGGAAGCGTTGCGCCGTTCCTATGATTTCTGCCGCGAAATCGCGAAATCGAGGGCGAGAAACTTCTACTATTCCTTTATCGTCCTGCCGCCTGAGCGGAGACGGGCCATGTGCGCGGTCTACGCCTTCATGCGCCACTGCGACGATATCGTCGACGAGGAAGCCGGGGAGGCCGACAAGAAGACCCGGCTGAACGCCTGGCGCGAGACCCTGGACCAAGCCTATGACGGAACGCCGGCCGACAGCGGCGGCCTGTTGCCGGCGTTCCGGGATACGGTGAGGCGATTCGATATCCCGAGGGCGTACTTTGACGCCATCATCGACGGCGCGGAAATGGACCTGACCGTGACACGCTACGCCACCTTCGAGGACCTGTACCAGTACTGCTACCGCGTGGCTTCCGCCGTGGGACTGGTGTGCATACACATATTCGGATTCCGGGGCAAAGAGGCCAAACGGTACGCCGAGTCCTGCGGCATCGCCTTTCAACTTACCAATATACTCCGCGACGTGCGGGAAGACGCGGGGATGGGCCGAGTCTACCTGCCCCAGGAAGACCTGGACGACTTCGGGTACTCGGAAGAGAACATACGGAACGGAGTCTTCAACGACGCGTTCCGGCGGCTGATGGTTTTCCAAGTGGAGCGCGCCAGAAGCTATTACGACGAAGCGCTGCCGCTCCTTCCGCTGGTTCAGTCCTCGAGCCGGGCGTGTCTGGCGGCCATGATCGGCATTTACCGGGCGTGCCTCGAAGAGATCCCCCGCCGCCACTACGACGTCTACAGCCGGCGCGTCAGCCTGTCCGCCTGGAAGAAGCTCGCCATTACCGCCCGGGCGCTGATCCGAAAACGCGTATGAGCCAGGTAATCGTCATCGGGGGCGGACTGGCCGGACTGGCCGCTGCGGTCGCGCTGGCCGATGCGGGTCTCCAGGTCGAACTGTACGAAAGACGTCCGATACTGGGTGGCCGCGCGTCTTCCTTCATACACCCGTCGAGCGGCGAAAGGGTGGACAACTGCCAGCACGTGCTCCTGGGCTGCTGCGTCAACCTCCTCGACTTCTACGCGCGCCTCGGTGTCCGGGACCGTATCGCCTTCCACGGGACCATTCCCTTCATCGACGAATCCAACCGGGTATCGGTCATCGGACCTTCCCGCCTCCCTCCGCCCCTTCACCTGTTTCCTTCGTTCCTGCGGCTGCGAACCATGGGTTTTCGGGACAAGCTTTCGATCGTCCGTACCGTGGCAGGCATGATTCGCCACGTTACGGGACATCGGGATACAGACAGCCTGGATGTACAACACGCCGCTGAAGCGCCACACGGCGCGGAGCCGTCCCCGGTTTCCATGGCCACCTGGCTCGCGACCCACGGAGCGACGGAACGGGCCGTGGAAGCCTTCTGGAAACCCTTCCTCATCAGTGCGCTCAACGATGAACTGGACGACATCGATGCCGAATACGGTATCAGGACGACCGTCCGGGCCTTTCTGATCAATCGCCGCGGGTACGAGGTGGGTCTGCCCGCCGTACCGCTGGGGGACCTGTACGCGCCCTGCATAGATTACATCGAGCAGCGGGGCGGCCGCGTCGTGCTCGACCAGGGTGTTGCCGGCCTGTCGACCCACGGCGGCCTCGTGAATTCCATCTCGCTGCAGGACGGTTCGTCCGTCGAGGCCGGGGCGTACCTGTCGGCCCTGCCCTTCGACGTCCTGCGCAGGCTGCTGCCCGAAAGCCATGCCTCGAATCCCTACTTCGCGATGCTGAGCGGACTGTCGGTCTCTCCCATCACGGCCGTGCACGCCTGGTTCGACCGGCCCGTGACGGATCTGGACTACGCCGCGGTGATCGGTCGGAGGATACAGTGGATTTTCAACCAGTCCATTCGAGACCCCGAGACCTTTTCCACGGGTGACGCGGGCGCCTATCTCGGACTCGTGGTCAGCGCTTCCGATGAATGGATGAAAATGCCGCAGCAGAGGATCATCAACCAGGTCATGGAAGATCTCGAGTCTCTGCTGCCCGCCGTGCGCCAGGCCGAACTGCTCAAGGCCGTCGTCGTCAAGGAAGGCAGGGCCACGTTCGCGCCTAGACCCGGTTGCGACGCGCTGCGCCCGGGACCATCCAGCCCCCTTTCCAACTTCTTCATCGCGGGCGACTGGGTGCAGACGGACTGGCCGGCCACCATGGAAAGCGCCGTGCGCAGCGGCTACCAGGCCGCCGAGGCCCTGCTGCGGAGCCAGGGCGTGCAGGCGCGCATCCTGAAATCCGAATTGCCCCTCGAAGGGCTCATGAGATTGCTGGCGGGGAAGCGGGACCTCTGACCGGCGCGATATCTTGACCCCATGGAATCCTTCGGTTATATTTCGAAGGGTACGCATCCCCGTCCGCATTCGTTTCGTTTCATGAAAGAAGGATCCATATGCCCGCCAACCTGCTTGCATGCCGAACGGCAAGCTACGGAAAGTTCAGCGAATCCGCCTATGCCCATCTGCCCACGATCGGCGTTCATCACGTGGAAATCAACGCGCCCGCGCCCGACCAGGTCGCCGAAGTCAGGTCCAGGCTCGAAAGTCACGGGCTTTCGGCCAGCAGTCTGCAATGCCCGGTGGAGATCGAATACGACGACGTTGACCAGCGGCTGACTCCCCACCTCGATGCCGCGGCGGCCCTGGGCGCCGGAACGCTCTTCGTGAGCGTACAGGCCGGGGAACTGGATAAGAGCGTGGCTTACGAACGGTTGCGCCGCGCGGGGGCAAAAGCGGCCGAGTACGGGATCACCATCGGCATGGAAACCCATCCCGACCTGGTCACCAACGCGGCCGTCGCCCTGGAGACCATGCGCGGCGTCGATCATCCAAACGTCCGCGTGAACTACGACACGGCCAACATCCACTACTACAACCGGGACGTGGACCACGTCGACGAGATGGAAAAGGTCATCGACTATATCGGCAGCATGCACCTCAAGGATACCGACGGTAGATACAAGACCTGGTGTTTCCCGACATTCGGCGAGGGAATCGTCGATTTCAAGGCGGTTTTCGACCGGTTGAACGGCCGCGGGTTCCACGGTCCGTTCACCATGGAAATCGAGGGCGTGGAAGGAGAATCGCTTAACGAAGAGGAGACCTGCCGGCGCGTGGCGGATTCGGTGGCCCACCTGCGGAGCGTCGGGTGTGACGTGTAGAGGACGGAACGTCCATGCCTGAACAACAGCTTCGGATGGTACGTCCCGACCTGGAACACCTCCCGGAAATCGGTGTGCCGATGGAGTATGCGTTGAGGACCTACCGGCCCGGCGACGAGGCAGTCTGGTGCGAAATCATGAACACGGGCATCGGTACGGACTGGACGGCCAAAAAGTGCCGCAGGGAACTGACGGAACGGGAACCGTTCATGGCGGACGGGTGTTTCTTCGTTACCCGCGCGGGAGAAGCCGTGGCCACGGCCTGCGCCTTTGACATCCAGCCCGACGGCGTCAACGCCGCGCAGGTACACATGGTATGCGCGAAACCCGCCCACCGCAGGCGGGGACTGGGCCGCCTCGTAACCCTGGCCGTGCTCCATTACATGCGGGAGCATGGCTACTCGGCCGCCTTTCTGGGTACGGACGATTTCCGCGTGCCGGCCGTCAAGACCTATCTCGGGCTGGGATTCGTACCCGACTATATCGAGGACAGCCACCGGACGCGATGGTCCGCCATCTTCGCGAAAATCGGGGAACGGCCGTCCTGAACCTGCGGCGGTTATACTGCCGTGCACAAACCACCACCTTCGATACGGAAGTTCCATATGCAACGTATATTTCGCCGCGCAACGCATACCGCGAGCATCGCGGCCCTTGTCGTCCTGGCCGTCACGGCGCGGACGGGCCCGGCCAACGCGCAGGATGAGGAAGTCGTGGACGTGCCCCCCGTCGTCATCACCGGGATCGGCATCCTTGGCGGTTTCCCGACGGGCGAGTTCGGTGAAAACGTCAAGAACCCGGGCATCGGCCTGTCCGGATTCGCGGGCTATATGATCCCCCGGACACCCGCCGTGATCGGCCTGGACCTGGGCTACATGATCTACGGCCACGAGCGGCGCACCGAGCAGTTCAGCCTGACGATACCCGACGTCCTCGTCGACGTGGTCACCGAGAACAACATCTTTTCGATGAACGCCTTTCTACGCCTGCAGACCAAGTCCGACCCGCTGCGTTTCTACGTAGAAGGCGTCGTGGGCTTCCACTACCTGTTCACCAGCACGACGATCGAGGAGCTCTTCGGGTTCAGCGGCGAGGATATCGCCAGTTCCACGAATCTCGATGATTTCGCCTTTACCAAGGGCGTGGGCGGCGGGTTGCTGATCGAACTGTGGAGAGGCGGCGAAGACCGGACGCCGCAGAACCGTTCCCTGCGGACTGTGTCCCTGGATTTTCGGATGCGCTACCATGACGGCTCCCAGGCCGACTATCTGAAACGGGGCGACATCGTCCGCAGGGCGGGCACGGCCGAACTCAACATAACCAAGTCGACCACCGATCTCATCACAGCCCATCTCGGAATAGCGTTGGACTTCTAGCGAATGGGTCCCGGCGCACCGCGTTCAAGGGCTGACCGGCGTCAGGCACTGCATTTCATAAAAGGCGGCTTGCCAGACGATTCCAGCCGCGCCGGTCATCATCTCATATCCGGAGGCTTAAGGATGAACCAGGACGATTTCGTAATCGAAAGTATTCCCGAAACGGCGTGGCAGGTGTCCCGCCGGACATTTATGAAGCGGCTGGCTGGCGGCATCGCCGCGGGCGGCGCCCTGGCCTGCGGTTCATCCGCATCCGCCTCGCCTCCCCAGGATCTGGACACGGCGGTCTCCGGCAACGACCCGAACGACGAGCGGTACTGGCACGCGGTCCGCAGCCAGTTCCTCCTCAGGGAAAACCTGGCGCTGATGAACGCCGCGAATCTGTGTCCCTCGCCCTATCCGGTGATGGAATCGGTTTTCAAGTATACCCGGGACCTGGACTACGACGCGTCCTTTCAAAACCGGACCAAGTACCGCCAGATCAGGGAAGACACACGCGGGAAGATGGCCCGTCTCCTGGGCGCCCACCCCGACGAGATCGCGCTGGTGCGGAACACGAGCGAGGCAAACAACGTCATCAGCACCGGCTTTCACCTCGGGACGGGCGACGAAGTGCTGTTGTCCGATCTGAACCACCCCTCGAACAACCAGGCGTGGCAGGTCAAGGCCCGGCGGTTCGGCTTCAAGCTCAACTACGTGTCGGTTCCGGTGGTACCGCAGAGCGAGGACGAGATCGTCGATGCCTTCGAACGGGCCTACACGCCGGCGACTAAAGTCATGTCCTTCACCCACGTATCCAACCGTACCGGGCTGACCATGCCGGCCGGAAGGCTGTGCGCGGCGGCGCGGGCCCGCGGCGTGTTCTCCCTGGTCGACGGGGCCCAGAGTTTCGGCGCCCTGGAGATCGATCTCGCCGGCATGGGCTGCGACGCCTACTCGGGCAGCGCGCACAAGTGGTTCATGGGCCCGAAGGAGGTCGGCGTGCTCTACGTCCGCAAGGACAGCCAGGGTGCCGTCTGGCCCAGCATCGTGAGCGCGGGCTGGCGGGACGAGGTGGAGGAGAGCGCACGCAAGTACGAGGTTCTCGGACAGCGGGACGACGCGGCGCTGACGGCCACGGGACGGGGCGTCGAATTCCACGAGAAGATCGGGCCCGCCCGCGTGGAGGCCCGCATGCGCCAGGTGGCCACGGCCATCAAGGACGGTCTTTCCGATCTGCCGGGCGTAGAGCTTTCCACGTCCATGGACCCCGCGCTTTCCGCCGGCGTCGTCATCTTCAAGCCGGGCGAGCTCGATCCGCGCAAAGTCTTCGACAAGCTCTACAGTACGTACCATATCGCCGGCGCGGGCATGGGACCCAACGTCCGGCTTTCCCCCCATATCTACAACACGCTCGACGAGGCGGACCGCGCCGTCGCAGCGGTCGCGGAGATACTGAGGGACGGAGTCTGAGCCTTCCCGCCGGCGCAGGTCCACCGCCTGACGGGCCCATGTCAAAGCGAAACGCCGCCGTCATACTCTACGCCGCGCTGCTCATCGCGGGCGTGCTGCAGGTATTCCAGTCGATCGTCATTGCCCATTTCTTCGACCCGGAATACCTGGCGCCCTACCGCTACGGCATCCTGGCGGCCGGATTCGCCTACCTGTTCGCCACCGGGCTGATCGAGAGCGTCTTCTTCTTCATATCGGGGAAATACGCCCCGGACGCCCGCCGGTACGCAGGGAACACCCTGATCAGCTGCGCGCTGATCTTCCTGGCCCTCCTCCTGTTGTTCCATCTCCTTCTCAAACCCTACGTACTCATCCGCACGGAACTGGGACCCTATCTTCGGGAAATCGGCGTTTACCTCCTTATCGTGCTGTTCCTGTTCGTCAACATGACCGTCCACAACGCCCTGGTCGGCCGCGATCACGCGGCCGTCGCGAGCGGGCTGCGCGTGTTTCAATACCTCCTGCGCATCCTGGCCATCGCCGCCGCGCTGTTCTCGGGCCTGATTGCGTCCATCTACGAACTCATCCTGCTGATCGTAATCCTGGAGGCCTTCCAGTCCCTGCTCTATGTACTTGTCCTGCTCAACACGAAGCTGCTGTCCTTCCGGCTGCGGGGCATCGAGGCCGGGGCCCAGTACCGCTACGCCCTCGGACTGGGCATCGCGGGATTCATTCCCTTCATCAACGCGAGCCTGGACAAGATCATGATCAGCGCCTTCCTGGGCGCCTCCAGTTTCGCGATCTTCAGCGTGTCGGCCATCGAACTGCCCATCGCCGGCATCCTCATCAGCGTGTTCGGGTCAGTGCTCTTCTCCACTTACGTGGGATACGCCGAAGGCGGCGATCATTCGTCCATGGCGGCGCTGTGGCGCAAGTGCACCACTTACGGCATGATCGCCATCGTACCCACGGGGGTCTTCGTCTTTCTCTTCTCCGACGCGCTGTACCGGCTCATCCTTCCGGACGCCTACTTCGAAGGCCACCGGGTCCTGGGCATCTACGCCCTGCTCCTGCTGCTCCGCTTCAACAGCCCGGACGTGCTCGCCCGGGCCCTCAACCGGAACGCGATCATCGTCCAGGCCGCTACGGCTACGCTGATCGTCAGCGTCGCGGGCAACCTGGTCTTCATCAATACATTCGGCCTGTGGGGCGCGGCCCTGGCCACCCTGTGCGGGACCGCCGCGGGATGGATCTACTACCTGGCCCGCTACGCCCGGCTGCTCGACACCACCATGGGACGGCTCTTTCCCTGGAAACCCTATGTCCGGCTGATCGCCATTTCAGCGGTCTTCTTCGGCGCGGCCAGGTGGACCTTCGACCGGATCGAGGTCAGTATCGCCCTGGCCATCCTCGGCGCCGCGGCGTACTCCCTCTACGCGTTCTCCTTGTTGGAGAAACCGGAGAAGGAGTACGTCCGGGGTTTGGTGAGGAAGATGGGCGTTCCGATCCGGTCACCGGACCGAACCTGATATATGCGTACATCTCTTCCTCACGTAACGATCGTCATACTCAACTGGAACCGGGAAGCGGATACGCTGGAGTGCCTGGAATCCCTGGCGCGACTGGATTATCCTTCCTTTTCGATCGTAGTCGTGGACAATGGTTCGACCGATGGATCGCCGGATGTCATCGAGCGGTGGGGGCGTGAGAACCTGCCTTTGGCGCTGATTCGCAACGCCGAAAACAGGGGATTCGTCCGCGGCAGCAACCAGGGTGTGCGCCACGCGCTGGCGAACGGTACCGATTACGCGTTCCTGCTGAATAACGACACGGTCGCGGAGCCCGACGCGCTTTCGTTACTTGTCGCTGCGGCGGAACGATCCGATGATATCGGCATGGTGGGTCCTAAGATATACCAGTACGGAAAGGACAACATGCTCGACTCGGCAGGTACGCGAACGATACCCTGGCTGGCGCAGGGGTTTCTTCTGGGTCACGGAGAAGAAGACCACGGCCGGTATGACAACCCACGCGATATGCCCTATGTCACGGGAACCGCGCTCCTCGTCAAGCGCACCGTTCTGGAAAAGGTCGGACCGATGGACGAGGACTATTTTTGCTATTTCGATGACTTCGACTGGGGACTGAGGGCGCGGAAAGCCGGTTTCAGGCTGCTTTTGGAGCCAAAGGCCGTTGTCCGCCACAAGGGGTCGCGGACGGCAGGTTTCAACAGTCCCTTCTATATCCATCACATGGTTCGCAGCAGGATTCTGTTCGCAAGGAAACACGTGTCGTTTCCGGCTTTTCTGTTCGCGTTCCTGCCTTACCTTTTTCTGTATCGTTATCTTCGGCCGGCGGCTATCTTGATCTTCCGTCGCAGATGGGGCCACCTGCGCGCGCTCCATCGCGGGATCCGGGAAGGATTAAAGTTCCCAACCAACTGAAAGTTGCTTCAATCTTGGTTTTCTATCACACCTGACCGTTGTATTTCGATATCTCTTTCATTGCCACCTTACCTCGAACGGCAACGAGATCATGTAAAAACCGCATATTGTGTAAACCAGTCTCATGAACCAATACACACAGAAAACCCGGGAATGGCTCGACGATCGTTTTAGGCAGACTGACAGCCATGGAGTTTATTTTGCCCATCAGCCGATATATGGTTTCCGTATGGGACATAGTGAAAAAAATCTGCTGCACAGGTATACAATCACTTATCACATTATGAAAGTGTTGTCCCATCTCAACTTCGATAACCTCATTGATGTTGGCGGTGCGGAAGGATATAAAGGAGCGATGATACGACATCTTTTCAATGCAGACGTTATGAGTTGTGATTTGTCTCAAGAAGCGTGTAAGAGAACCGATGAGATATACGGTATCGATTCTCAGGCCATAGATGTTCAGGACCTGCCTTTTGAAACAGATTCCTTCGACATTGTATTGTGCAGTGAAGTGCTGGAACATGTTCCCGAATTCGAAACGGCAGTGGAGCAATTAGTTCGAGTATGTAGAAAAGCGGTGGTAATAACGCTTCCTCATGAATCAAAAAAACATGTCGAGAAACATAGTACCCAACCGCATGCCCATCTACGAGCTTTTGACTTGAATTCACTTGATTACCTCGAGTTACGCGGGTTTAAGATTACTCTAATAAAAATGAACAAACAG
>JAPOYX010000162.1 GCA_026706345.1 Gemmatimonadota bacterium
CGCACACTCTTCCCCGGTAGCGCGCCGGGCTGGCCCGGTCACCGGTTCCCACCACCGCGAGCCATAGTTCTTGCTACGTTACCGCGGCCGGAGACGGGGTACAATGGCGCGAACACCTTGGATCGGGCATGGCATGTGGGAGAGCATCGCATTGGACGTTGAGATCAGCATAGTCGTCCCCGTATACAATGAAGAGGATTCGCTGAAGCAGTTCCTGCCGAGGCTGGTGCCTGTGTTGGACTCCGTCGGCTTGGGTTACGAAATCGTATTTGTCGACGACGGCAGCCGAGACCGCACCTGGCGGGCAATAGAGGACCAACGGCGCTCGAACGAGCGTATTCGATCACTACGCCTGTCGCGAAACTTCGGCAAGGAGATCGCTCTGGCGGCGGGTCTCGATTCCGCTAGGGGCGATGCAGTGGTGTTTATCGACGCGGACCTTCAGGATCCGCCCGAACTGATTGCCGAGTTCGTGGCACTCTGGCGTTCGGGCTATCAGAACGTCTACGGATTGCGGGTCAACCGCGACCAGGATTCGCTGCTGAAGCGCCTGACCGCCTCCCTTTTCTACCGTGTGTTCAATTGGGTGAGCGACACCAAAATCCCCATGAACGCTGGCGATTTCCGGCTCATCGGGCCTGCGGTCGTCAAGGCGGTGCGGGCTTGCCGCGACAAGCGGCGGTTCATGAAGGGCTTGTACGCCTGGGTCGGCTTTCCAAGCGTCGCCGTTCCCTACGAGCGCCAGCCGCGCGCTTCCGGCCAGTCGAAGTTCGACGCGATGACCCTGATTTCGCTGGCCATAGACGGCATGGTTTCGCATTCGACCGCACCGTTGCGAGCCTGGACCTGGCTGGGCCTGTTTTGCGTCGTGGGCGGCGCTCTACTCGGACTGGCGCTGCTCGTCCAGTATTTTTTTTCCGACAACGACCCTCCGACCGGCTTCTACATGACGGCCCTGGTCATTCTCGGCTTCTCGGCACTGAATTTCATAACGCTGGGCATCATGGGCGAGTACCTCGGCAGAATATATGGTGAGGTCAAGGATCGTCCGCTTTACCTGCTCCTTGACGAAGCGGATGGGGACGAGGCATCCCACGATGACCGGGAGCAAGGCGACGCCGACTCAGAACTCGAGTTGGGATCGGCGAACCGAAATGATGCCTGACCCGAGTCTCTACTTGGACCATGGCAGCCTGTGGCAAAAGTCCCGCGTCGCGCCGACGGTGACGAGGCGCCCGGCTGGCAAGGGGCGGAGAGCTAGAAAACTGGCGGTCGCAAAATCGGGGCTACTTCAGCGACAAACCATGCGGGCGCCTACCGATGCCCGCTTGGATTGCAGGAGGCTTGCGAATGGAACTCAAGGCTTTCCAGGACATGATCGAACTGCAGGAAACGCATTGGTGGTACTGCGCGCGCAGAACCATACTTGCCCGTCTGCTCGAAAAGTTCGTTCCCGTCGGCGGCCGTGTGCTGGAAGTCGGGGCAGGCACGGGCTCGAATCTGGAACTGCTGCAGAAATGGGGTACGGTCACGGCCCTCGAACCCAATCGGTTCGCCGCCGATTACCTTGCACGGAACTTCAGTGTCAAGGTTCTGCGCGCTGCCGTCCCCGCTTCCCGTGAACTGGACCGCGAACGGTTCGACCTGATTGCCGCATTGGATGTACTGGAACACATCGAAGAAGAGACGGCTGCGCTCGATTTCATGGTTCGCCGGTTGCGTCCTGGTGGCTGGCTGCTGATAACGGTGCCGGCCTTTGCGTTTCTCTGGTCGACTCACGACGAAGCGCTGCACCACAAGCGTCGCTACCGAATGCCGGAACTTGCGCGCAAGCTGCGCTATGCGGGGCTGGCGGTGATTTTTCAGTCTTATTTCAACTCGCTGCTCTTTCCACTGGCATTGGCGACCCGGTTGGTGGACCGACTGCGGCCTGGCACGGCCCGTTCGGGGGCAAAACGCGTTCCCGCGACCGCAAACCGAATCCTGCGCTTCGCTTTCGAATTGGAAGCTCCGCTGTTGCAGCGATTCCGTCTGCCGTTCGGCCTTTCCATCGTCCTGTTTGCCCGGAAACCCAAACAAATCCCCAGGCCACGGGCCGCCGGTCAGCCGTCGGTCCCGATGGCTTCGCCGTGTTGACTGTGGTCAAGCCCTTTGGATTCGTCCTCGGCGCTTACGCGAATACTCGTGAAGAGCTTGAGGACATGAAGGATGAGCAGGGTGCCGAAAGCACTCCAGGCGGCGACGGCGAGCACGCCTTCAAGCTGGATCCAGACTTGCACGAAATTGCCTTCGACGGCACCGGGCACGTTGCCGATCTCCCGAACGGCGAACACGCCCGTCAATACCGCACCGAGCAACCCGCCCACACCGTGGATGCCGAATACGTCGAGCGCATCGTCGTATCCCAGGCTATACTTGAGCCAAGCGCAGGCCCAACAACAACTGAAACCGGCGATGATGCCGATCGCGAGGGCACCCGCGGGGGAAACGAAGCCGGCTGCCGGCGTAATGGCGACCAGACCCGCGACCGCACCCGACATCAGCCCCACCACGCTCGGCTTCTTGAGTACCCACCATTCGTAGAGCATCCAGGTGAGCGCGCCCGAAGCCGCGGATGCTTGAGTCACCAGCATCGCCAGGGCGGCACTGCTGCTGGCGGCCAGCGAGGAACCGGCACTGAACCCGAACCAGCCAATCCACAGCAGCGAAACGCCAATGACGCTGAACATCGGATTATGCGGTGCCATACTCTCGGTGCCGTATCCCGTGCGCTTGCCGACGATCAGACAGGCCACCAACCCGGCAACGCCGGCGTTGATGTGAACGATCGTACCCCCGGCGTAATCGAGCACGCCCTCGTCCTTAAGGAAACCGCCGCCCCAGATCCAGTGCACCACCGGCGCGTACACCAGGATGGACCAGAGGCCCACGAACCAGAGAATAGATGAGAATTTCATTCTA
>JAPOYX010000163.1 GCA_026706345.1 Gemmatimonadota bacterium
TTCCCGTCTGGGAGAAGGAACGCAAGAAGATCACCGCCGACCTGGCCTGAACGCCGGTACGGTACGCAAGAAGATCACCGCCGACCTGGCCTGAACGCCGGTACGGCATGAAGGAGAACCAATGGCTCGATTGTACTACGATCAGGACGCCGACCTGGGCATACTGGACGGCAAGACCATCGCGGTTGTCGGTTACGGCAGCCAGGGACACGCCCACGCCCTTTCCCTGCGCGACTCCGGACTGGACGTCATAGTGGGACTGCGTAGGGGCGGCTCGTGGGACCAGGCCGTCGAGGACGGATTCGAGCCCCGTACCGTGGAACAGGCGGCCGCCGGGGCCGACATCATCATGATGCTGGTCAATGACGAGTTGCAGTCGCGTCTTTTCAACGATTACGTCGCGCCGAACCTGGCGGAGGGCAACGCCCTGGCCTTCGCCCATGGCTTCAACATCCATTTCAACCAGGTCGTCCCGCCCGACAACGTGGACGTCTTCATGGTCGCGCCCAAGGGGCCGGGCCATCTCGTACGCCGGGTCTTCGAGGAAGGCGGCGGCGTGCCCTGCCTGCTGGCGGTTCACCAGGATCACACGGGCAGAGCCCGGGATATCGGGCTCGCCTATGCCAAGGGTATCGGCGGTACCCGGGGCGGTGTCATCGAGACGACCTTCCGGGAAGAGACGGAAACCGACCTGTTCGGGGAGCAGTCCGTCCTGTGCGGTGGCACTTCCGAACTCGTCATGGCCGGTTTCGAGACGCTGGTCGAGGCGGGGTACCAGCCCGAGGTCGCCTACTTCGAATGCCTGCACGAACTGAAGCTCATCGTGGACCTCATGTACGAAGGCGGTATAGAAGGCATGCGGTATTCCGTCAGCAACACGGCCGAATTCGGCGACCTGACCCGCGGCCCGCGGATCGTCAACGAAGAGACCCGCGCCGAAATGAAGCGCATTCTCGCCGAGATCCAGTCCGGCGCCTTCGCCCGCGAGTGGATGCTCGAGAACCAGGCCAACGCGCCGGTCATGAACGCGCTTCGGCGCAATGCCTCCGAAAAGAAGATCGTGGAGGTCGGACGGCAACTGCGCAGCATGATGAGTTGGATCGAAGAGAAGAAGTAAGGCTTCCCCAGATCAGTCTAAGCTAATTCGATGGACCGCAATAGATAGACCGTCCCGGCCGCCCGGGCCCACAGTCAACAGGAGCACGCGGCGATGCGAAAAGTAGATATTTTCGACACCACCCTCCGTGACGGGGAGCAGGTGCCCGGCGCCTCGCTGAACCGGGACGAGAAAATCCAGGTCGCGCACCAGCTGGCCAAACTCGGCGTCGACGTGATCGAAGCGGGGTTCGCCGCATCCTCGCCCGGTGACTTCGCCGCGGTCAAGAACATCGCCGAGCAGGTCGAAGGTCCCGTGATCACCGCCCTGGCACGGGCGGTGGAATCGGACATCGTGGCCGTGGCCGAGGCCGTCAAACCCGCCAAGCGGCCCCGGATTCACATCGTCCTGGGCACGTCCGACACCCACCTGAAGCACAAGTTCCGCAAGTCCCGCCAGCAGATCATGGACATGGGCGTACAGGCCGTGGTGTTCGCGAAGGAACTCTGCGACGACATCGAGTATTCGACCGAGGACGCCTCCCGGAGCGATTTTGATTACCTGTGCGAGACCGTGGAAGCGGTGATCGACGCGGGCGCCACGGTGGTGAACATCCCCGATACGGTGGGTTACGCCGTCCCCGAACAGTGGGGAAGCCTGATTTCCCGGCTCATCGCAACCGTGCCGAACATAGAAAGGGCCAAGGTCAGCGTGCACTGTCACAACGACTTGGGCATGGCCACCGCCAATTCCCTGGCCGCCATCAAGGCGGGCGCGGAGCAGGTCGAATGCACGGTCAACGGCGTGGGCGAGCGGGCGGGCAACGCGTCTCTCGAAGAGATCGTCATGGCGGTCAAGATGCGCGGAGAATTCTACGACGCGCACACCGACATCGAAACCACGCAAATCTACACAACGAGCCTGCTGGTGCGGGACCTGATGCACATGCCCGTGCAGCGCAACAAGGCCATCGTGGGCAGCAACGCCTTCGCCCATTCATCGGGCATACACCAGGACGGGTTCCTCAAGCACCGGGAAAACTACGAAATCATGAGCCCGGCGGACGTGGGCATCGAGAAGAGCGACATCGTGCTGACGGCCAGGTCCGGCCGGCACGCCCTGAGACACCGGCTCGAGCAACTGGGCTACCTGTATACAGAAGACCAGAAGGAAGAATTCGAAAAGGTCCACGTGCGGTTCCTGAACGTGGCGGACCGGCAGAAGGAAGTGACCGACGAGGACCTGCACCGGATCGTGACGGACACGCCCGTCGAGGTACCCGAACAGTACCTGCTCGAGGACTTCAGGGTGACCTCCTCGCATTCCGGGAAGGCCGACGCCCGGGTTCGCCTCCACGTCAGCGGTGAAACCATCGAAGAGTCGGGCGTGGGCGAAAATCTCATCCTCGCCGCCCTGAACGCCGTCGACAAGATCACCAAGCTGCCCACCTACGTGAAGGATATCCAGACCTCGTCGAACGGCCGCGAAGGCGCCCACCACGTGCAGGTCAGCGTGGGGTTTCACGATCAGTCCTACAGCAGCCACTCATCGGACGCCAATGTCGTGAAAGCCAGCATACAGGCCTACCTGCACTCCCTCAACCAACTCGTTGCCCGGCACGGCGGGCTGAACGTCGATTAACTCCATCCCAGAAACTACAGTTACGCAGGAGGAACACTTGCATAATATCGCGGTCATTCCGGGCGACGGAACCGGTCCGGAGGTCGTGCGTGAGGGGCTGAAAGTGCTCAAGGCGGCCTCGGAGAAGTTCTCTTTCGACTATGAACTCACGGAATACGATTTCGGCGGAGACCGGTACCTGAGGACGGGGGAGATCCTGCCCCGGGAGGGTCTCCAGGAACTGGGCCACTACGACGCCATCTACCTCGGCGCCATCGGACACCCGGACTGTCCGCCGGGCCTGCTCGAAAAGGGCATCCTCCTCACCATCCGCTTCGAACTGGACCTCTACATCAACCTGCGTCCCGTCAAGTTGTATCCGGGCGTGGACTGCCCGCTCAAGGACAAGGGACCCGAGGATATCGACTTCGTCGTGGTCCGGGAGAACACCGAGGACCTGTACGTCGGCGTCGGCGGCGTGTACAAGAAGGGCACACCCGACGAGGTCGCGGTGCAGGAATCCATCAATACCCGCAAGGGCGTGGAACGCTGCCTGCGCTACGCCTTCGAGACGGCCAAGGCGAGAAACAAGCAGAACAAGGTGACGCTTTGCGCAAAGACGAACGTCCTGACCTACGCCCACGATCTGTGGGAGCGCGTGTTCTACGAAGTCGCCGAGGAATATCCCGGCATCACCGCCGACTACGCCCACGTGGACGCGACCTGCATGTGGATGGTGAAGAACCCCGAGTGGTTCGACGTCATCGTCACGACCAACATGTTCGGCGATATCATCACCGACCTGGGCGCCATGATCCAGGGCGGCATGGGCATCGCCGCGGGGGGAAACATCAACCCCGCGGGGACTTCCATGTTCGAGCCCATCGGGGGTTCGGCGCCGAAGTACACGGACCAGAACGTCATCAATCCCATCGCGGCCATCGCCTCCTGCCAGATGATGCTGGCGCAGCTCGGCGAAGCGCAGGCCGCCGACGCCGTGGAACGTGCCATCATCGACGTGGTAAGCAACAAGATGAAAAGCATGGACGCCGGCCGAATGGGGTACAGCACCAGCGAAGTCGGCGACCTCGTGGCCGGGGCTGTAGGGTAGGATCGGAGATGCTCATTCCAGTCGGCGGCGCGCTGCCTCGGAACGCATTTAAAATAGACCGTTAATTTTAAAATTGAATAGGAACGTGCAGCATGAACAAGCCCTTCGGTCTCCGGAGGGCTTATTTATTGGATCACGCCCGACTCCCGCCATCGAGTCAAATCGTCCGAGGACGCCTCGAGCAGCGTCTGAAGAACCTGGTCGGTGTGCTCACCCAGGGCAGGGGCGGGCCGGGTGACTTCGGGTGGGGTATCCGACAGCTTGAGGGGCGAGCCGGCCACGCGGAGGGGGCCGGCGATGGGATGCAGGATCTTCACGATCATGTCGCGTGCCAGTACCTGGGGATTCTCCACGACCTGCCGCACGTTCTGGATCGGACCGCAGGGGATCTCGGCCGAATCCAGCCGTCGCAGCCAGTGTTCCGAAGTGTCTTCCCGGAAAACATCCGTCAATATCTCGTGCAGTTCGCCGTGGTTTTCGGTACGCAGGTTGTTGTCCTGGAAACGCTCGTCGCCGGCCAGGTCCTTCCGCTCTATGACCTCGCACAGCCGCCGCCAGAGGACATTGTTGCCCGCCGCGATCATGATCCATCCGTCCCGCGTCTCGACAGCCTGGAAGGGCGTGATGGAAGGGTGTCTTGCCCCGAGCGGCTCCGGCACGGCGCCCGTCATGTCGTACCGGGCGATGGCGTTCTCGAGCAGGGCGACCTGGCAGTCCATCATGCCGATGTCCACCATCTGTCCCCTGCCCGTCTGCGTCCGGGTAAAGAGCGCCGTGAGGATGCCGATGCAGGCGTAGAGCGCGGCCGCGATGTCCCCGATGGATACGCCCACCCGTACGGGCGGACGGTCCGGTTCGCCGGTTATGCTGACGATGCCGCCCATGCCCTGGATGATCATGTCGTAGGCCCCGCGACGGGCGTAGGGCCCGGTCTGCCCGAATCCCGAACAGGCCGCGTAAATCAGTCCCGGGAACCGCGCCTGCAGCGTCTCGTAGTCCAGCCCGAGTTTCTTCATCACGCCCGGCCTGAAGTTCTCCACCAGGACATCCGACTTTCCGATCAATTCGAGGAGCAGTTCGCGGCCGGTGGGATGCTTCAGGTCGATAGCGATGCTCCGCTTGCCCCGGTTGACGTTCTCGAAGTAACCGCTCACGCCTTCTTTGAACGGGCCGAATCCCCGCGCTTCGTCCCCGCCGAAGGGCTCGACCTTGATGACCTCGGCGCCCAGGTCGCCCAGGGTCATGGTCGTGAAGGGACCCGCGAGCACCCGGGTCAAGTCGATGACGCGTATGTCCTTGAGAGCGCTCATGGCAACGGTATCTGAATGGTTTTAGGTGTGCCTGATCCCTGCCTCCGCGGGCTCAGTCCGGTGGGCTCAAGACCTGCGAGCTCGGCCAATGGGCTCGGTCCAGGGGACTCAGTCCGGCAGAACCTGGCATCCTTCGTTGTCAATCGGGAGGATCCGGTATTGCCCGGAAACGCCGTGCCGGGCGAAGGCATCGACCATGGCTTCCCCGATCCCCTCGTGGTTTTCCGTGGCCAGGGCGATGGCCGTGGGTCCCGCGCCGCTGAGGGCCGCGCCGTGGGCGCCGACGTCCAGGGCTTCCCTGGTGACTTCCGCCAATCCGGGAACCAGGTGCTGCCGGTAGGGCTGGTGCAGGCGATCGGTCATGCCTTCACGGAGCAGGGCGTAATTCCCCGTCACCATCCCGCCCACCAGCAGGCCCACGCTGCACAGATTGTGGACCGCGTCCTCCATAGATACCGATTCCGGCAGAACGCCGCGGGCAACCTTGGTATCAAGCGTGAATTCGGGAATGGCCACGACGGCCTTGAGGTCGGAGGGCACGGAGAAGATCTGGTATACGATCGTTCCCGACCGCTCGCCGCTTACGGAGAGCCCGCCGAGCAGGGACGGAACGACATTGTCGGGATGGCCTTCCAGGTCGGAGCAGATGCGGAGGAGTTCCGGTGTGCCCAGCGGCCGCCCCGCGAGGGCATTGGCCGCCGCGGCGCCCGCCACGATGGCGACTCCGCTGCTGCCCAGGCCTCGTGAGACGGGAATAGCGTGGCGCATGCGCGCCTTAAGACCGGTGGGCTGCCAATTTATGGCGGCGAAAACGGCTCGGGCGGAAACGATGCACAGGTTGCCTTCATCCAGGGGCACCGCTTCGGCCCCTTCGCCCTCCACGGCCACGTCCAGGCCGGATTCCGTCTCGGTAAACTCGATGGTGTTGTAGAGACCGAGGGCCATGCCGGCGCAGTCGTAGCCGGAACCCAGGTTGCCCGTCGTCGCGGGAACGCGCACCCGCACGGAGGACATCAGCCGCGGTCCCGCAGACCGCCCGGACCGCCCACGCTGCCCAGGCCACCCGGACCGCGCAGACCGCCCGCGATGGCGGGCACGATGGAAATCCGGTCTCCGGCCTTGACCGCGGTGTCCGTGCCGTGCAGAAACCGGATGTCTTCTTCGTTGATATAGATATTGATGAATCGCCGCACTTTTCCGGACTCGTCGCAGATGCGATCCTTGATGCCGGGATAGGATGCTTCCATGTTTCCGATCAGCGATTCGACGGTTTCGCCGTCTATTTCGATTTCGGACTGGTTGCCGGTCAACTTGCGCAGCGGGGTTGGAATGCGAACGGTAACGGACATCTAACGGTTCCTCCTCTTAGTCGCTCTTAATCGCGCTTAATCGCTCTGTCCCTCGAAATACTCCCGGATGCTCAGGTATCTCTCGCCGGTATCGCACAGGATGGTCACGATCCGCCCTTTGCCCAGTTGCTCCGCCACCTTCAGGCTCGCGCATACGTTGGCGCCCGCCGATATGCCCACCAGGAGCCCTTCCTCCAGGCCCAGGCGGCGGGCCGTCTGGTAAGCCTCCTCGTCGTCGATCAACATCACCTCGTCAATGATCGACGTATCCAGGATATCGGGAATGAACCCGGCGCCGATGCCCTGGATGGCGTGCACCAGGCTCTCCACGGGTTTACCCGATATCACGGGGGACAACGAGGGTTCCACCGCAATCACGCGGATGCTCTCGTCCTTCTCCTTCAGGTACTGGCCCACACCGGTCAGCGTCCCCCCGGTGCCCACGGCGGCCACGAAGGCGTCGATTTTTCCACCGGTCGCCTCCCAGATCTCCTCGGCCGTGGTCTTCCGGTGTATTTCGACGTTCGCGGGGTTCTTGAACTGCTGGGGCATGAAGTAATCGGGATGTTCGGCGAGTATCTCCTCCGCCTTCTGCACGGCGCCGGCCATACCCAGCATGCCCGGCGTGAGCACCAGTTCCGCGCCGTAGGAGGTCAGCAGCACGCGCCGCTCCGAACTCATGTTGTCCGGCATCACGAGAATGACCTTGTAGCCCCGTACCGCGGCCACCATGCTCAGGCCGAGTCCCGTGTTGCCGCTCGTCGGCTCCACGATGGTACCGCCCGGCTTGAGCAGGCCCTGCTGCTCGGCGTCCTGGATCATGCTCAGGCCGACGCGATCCTTTACGCTGCCGCCGGGGTTGTCCGACTCGAGCTTGCCGAGCAGGTCGACCCCCGGGACCTGGTTTATCCGGTTCAGGCGAACCAGGGGGGTGTTGCCGATCAGGTCGAGTGCGCTGTCGTATATTCCGTTCCCGGACGCCACGGGCTATCCTTCAGATGTAGTACATGGACAGGCTCTTCTGCGCCTGCCTGGAGATGTCTTCGAACGTGATGCCGTCCATGATCTCGCCGAGTTTTTCCTGTACCCCCATCCAAACGTCCTTCAATACGTGCTGGCCGCTCAGTTGGTCGGTTATCTCGGCGTCGCCGGACAGGCTTTCGACGGAGATCAGCGCTCCGTCCATGGCCCGTATCACGTCGCCCAGCGAGATCTCGCCTGGAGTCCTTGCCAGCGAGTAGCCCCCGGTCGCTCCACGCTTGCTCCGGACCAGACCGGCGCGCTGAAGCTGCAGGAGGATCTGAACGAGGTATTTTTCGGGAATGGATTGTCGGACGGCGATGTCGCTGATGTGGATGACTTCCGCCTTGTCGTGATAGCGCGTCAACTCCAGCACCGCCCTGCACGCGTACTCCGCCTTGGCTGAAACCCGCATGCTTCCTCCCTGGCCGCTGGGCTTTAGTTTACTAATTTAGTCAACATGATATGAAGAGGGCGTCACGGAGTCAAGAAAATATGGACCTGAGGGGCTGAGACCGGATCGCGGATTGTTGCGCTGATAACGCGTGGGGGCGCGTGGCAGGACAAGGCGCGTGGTGGGACAACCAGGCGTAGAAGAGCAGAGGGGTAGCGCACGAACGAGGGGCGGATCAGGCGAACAGACGGGTGTGGTAGTCCAGGAACCGGGTTGGATCCAGGGGTTCCATGCGCAGGTCCGCCGGCGTTGCCCCACCCATGGCCGCGCGGGGCGCGAGTCCGACCAGTTCGCTCTCCAGAACCTGGACCCCTTCGGCTTCCGCGAGTCGCGCGACCGTTTCGAAAGCCCGGGCCATGTTCGTCTGCCGGTAGTCGGTCAGGTTCATGGACACCTGCGCGAGGTGCCGTTCCGGCAGCAACAGTCCAAGGGCTCGGACCCCGGGCAAACCGCCGTTATTCTCCCGGACCTCCTGTGCGATCGCCCGGGCTACACGCACGTCGTCGGTGTCCAGATTCACGTTGTAGGCGACGAGTACATCACGGACGCCGACCGCCGTGGCCCCCGCGGAAACATGGACCGCGTCCGGACCGGCGTCGGGCGCGGGACTCGGTTCCTGCTGGTCGTGTTGGGCTTTTATGGCCTGTCGAGCCCGTTCCACCAGGGCCTCGAATCCTCCCCGGCGTAGATCCGGTAGCTCACCGCGCCGCGCATCCAGGGCGGCATGCCCGTAGAAATAAACCGGAATCCCGAGAGATCGGCCGATCTCCCCGCCGCAGTCCCGGGCGAGGGAGACGCAATCATCCATGGTGCAGTCGCAAAGGGGAATGAAGGGGATGACGTCCGTGGCGCCGATCCGGGGATGTACGCCGCGGTGGTGCCTCAGGTCGATGAGGTCCCGGGCCGTCCTGCAGGCCTCGAAAGCGCCCCTGGCGACGTCTTCGGGCGCACCCATGAAGGTGATCACGGAGCGGTTGTGATCCCCGTCCATCTCCATGCCGGCCAGGTGGACACCGTCGACGGCGGCGATGCTGGCGGCGATGGCCTCCACGATGCCCGAATCGCGCCCTTCGCTGAAATTGGGCACGCACTCGACAAGGGGCTTCATCAGAGAATGCCGTATTTCTCGAAGGCGGCGGTTGCGGACATGCCGTTCTTCAGAGCCTGCTTGACCTCTTTCTCTTCGGCCGCCTTTTCAAAGGCCGCTTTCAGTACCTGTTCTTCCACGGCCCGGGGAACGACCACGACCCCGTCGAAGTCGCCGAATACCAGATCACCCGGACAGACCTTTACGCTGCCGCAGTCGATGGGCGTATTGTAGGCGATGACGTCGCTCCTGCCTTTCGAATCATAGGGTGCGATGCCGCGGACGAAGAGCGGAAAGCCCATGTCGGCGATGACCTGCGAATCCCGGGTAAACCCGTCAATCACGGCGCCGCGCGCGCCCCGGGCCTCCGCGGCGGTAGAGAGCAGTTCGCCCCAGAGACTGCTTCGCGTCGTACCGTTGGTCTGCGCCACGAGGACGTCCCCTGGCTTTAGCGCGTCCACGGCTTCCAGTTCCAGCTTGTAGGGCTCGTCGGGTATCTCGTATACGTCGACGGAAAGCACGGTCAGTGCCCGGCCCACGACGACCGCATCGGGAAACAGGGGCCTGATGTCGTGCCGGAGGATCTGGTCGCGGTATCCGCAAGCGTCCAGGGCGTCCGCGATGACCGCCGAAAACAGTTTCTCCTTCATCTCCTCGTACATTTCGCTGCCGAATTCTTTGCTCAATTTCGCGTTCTCCCCGCAACGGACGCATTGCGCGTTATACACGCATCGCGCGTAGGTACGCCTGTGCGTATTCTGTTACAGATCTCTAGTGAAGGTCAGGACCACGTCGATCCGCCGGTTCCGATCCCTGCCTCTGCGCGTATTGTTGCTGTCGATGGGCTGCGCGCTGCCCAGGCCGGAGGACGTCATACGCTCGGTCTCGACACCGGATCGGTCCGCCAGAAACTGCATGACCGCATCGGCGCGGGACTTTGAGAGGGAAACGTTCTTGTCTTCTGCGCCGGTGGCGTCCGTATGGCCCTCCACGGCAACACGGGTCTGAGGATACAACAGGAGGAATTCCCCGAGTCGCTCGAGCAACCCGCGCGCGCCCCCGGGTATTTCCGTTCTTCCCGCCTGGAAGGACAGCCCGATAAGCCGCAGGGTAAGGCGTTCGTCGTCTCGAACCACGATTGCTTCGCTGTCCGAAAATCGCTCCTGGGCCTGGGCGGCGGCATCCAGCTGGGTCTTCTCGTACAGGTAGTCCCTGAGTTCCCGGCGTTCCCGGTCCAGCTCCTCCTTCCTGCGCTGCAGGTCCTGCTGGTAGCTCTCCACCATGGAGGACAGGCGAATCTGCTGTTCCTCGATCGCCTGGTGCAGGGAATCGACCTCGGCCCTGAGCGTCGCGGCGTCGCCCTCCGCCCGCTGAAGAAGGAGTCCAAGTGAATCCTGTCGCGCGGCGAGCGTGCGCAGGCTTTCCGTCATGATTGCCTGTGGATTATCGGCCAGGAAGTCGGCGCCGACCCCTGCCATGTCGGCGGCCTGCCGGGCGAGATCCTCCTGAGACAGCAACATGCGCTCCCAGTTACCTGGATCGCTGCGAAGACCATCGACTTGTGCCGCAATCTCGATCGCACGCCGTACCGCGTAATCGGCGGTCTGGGCCTTGTTTCGGAGCGCGGCGGACAGGGGTTCTCCGCGGCCCAGCGCACCGGTTACTTCGTCCACCAACCGGCGGGCCTGCGCGAAGGACGCCGGGGCCAACCGGTCCCAATCCTGATTCTCGGCTTCGGCCAGTCCGATCTGCGCCGATCCGATAAGCGACATCTCGATAACCGACGATCTCGCTTCATCGTAGCGCATGGCCGCTTCCTGTCCCTCGGCGAAGGCATCGGAGACCCGGTCGTCCTCCAGCCTGGAAATGGCCCGTTCGAGGCGTCTCTCGGCCTCCTCGAAGGCCTCTGGAACCATGGCGGGGGCGTTCGCCCGCCGGGCCGCCGCCCGTTTCTCCAGCGGCACCATCAGCATCTCGTTTACGCGTTCCAGCCGTTCCCGCGCCAAAACCAGGGCGGCGTCGAACTCCGCATAGGCCCGCTGGATATCCCGGGTCGATTTGCCCTCCCGGATATCGCGGGTATACCGATCGTAGGCCTCCCGGACTTTGTTGAAAGTATCAGGGACCAGGAAACCGGCGTCTCGATCGGAAAGCTGATTCAGGGAGGAGGTGGCCGCAGTGATCCGACCAGCCGCACTGGCTGTACTGCTGTCGCCGGAACCCTGCGCCGATACCGGAAGGGGAGCCGTCAGGAATGAGGAAATGCAAAGGCAAAGGGAAACCACGATACCAGCACGCATGAGGTCAACCTCCGCCTCTCAGGAAAGCCATGGTCAGCACGGGTTTGACATCGGGCAGGTGATCGTCGACCGTGACCTCAATCGCAGGGATATCACCCAGCCTGGCCAGGGGATGGGACTTCGTGGTATGGTAGGCCAGGATGATCTCCCCGGTTTCGGAGGCGACATCGATCGCGAATACGACCCGATCATCGGCCTCACGGACGGACACCACGGGGATGTTCTCGTCCCTCAGCGCCCGTTTCAGGCCACGGACGGCGTCTTTCAGCTTGAATCCAAAAAAGGTGTGGCAGGACACCGGTCCTAAGCCCCGCCGGCAATCGGCGGGAAGAAGCTGACCACCGCGCCATCCGTCAACGGGGTGTCTTCAGCCGAGTGTTTGCCGTCGATCAGGATCAGATGAATATGGCCATCGGGGATGTCCAACTGCTCGATGATGTCGCTCGCCCTGGCCTGGTCACCGAGCTCAAGCGTCGCCGTTTTGTTGACCGCGTTCTCGGGCAGGTATTTTCTCAGCGTGGCAAAGAGCTTGACGGAAACGGTCATGGGGCATCCTCTCCAGTTCTAGTAATCGGTAAATACCTGTTTTACAGATGGTTATGCGCGCCCGGACATACCCGTGCATGGGTGATTCCTGACCGTTAACTTTACGGGAAAATCACGGTTCAATCAAGGAGAAAATCGCTCTCGTAGCGAATGGATGAGTTGTGTTTACAAGTTGTATTCGGGGTACATGCGTGGTATCATTGGGAGGTTTAACATCGGAATGTTGGCCGAAACGGAGGTCTGGCATCCAGCACTGTATGTTCCACCAGTAAGTTAAGGGAAGGGAGAATGATATGAACGGAACCCCACTCTGTCCGATTTGGGGTACGCCGACCAAACCTGATGAACTATATAGAGGCGATGGCCAATACATTGATTCGCCACGCGCTGGTGGTAAGTACTTCGTAGACGGAAGAGCGGCGATTATGGTGAATCATCTTACCGACCGAAAAAAGGCGCGCTTAACGACATGGATGATCGAACAACGTAGATCGGGTGTCAATCGTCCGGAAATATGGTCTTACGAGAACGAAATCGAATCGAAAACACGTCGAGCAGATATGATAGTCCACGCTCGTGCTGATAAGTTATTGAAGTACATTCACAATAAGACATCATATCTCGGGTTCGAATATGAGCTACAGATTCAATCAGATTCCGAGATTACGATGGAGATACTCGCCTATACGGAAAGCGTCAACGAGAACGAATTGGCGTACTTGCGTAACTACTTGATAGAAAGGTCCTGGTTAGGATTTAATCACGGAAGGAGCAAAGTTATCATAACGGTCGAAGGATACGCTCATCTAGCTGAAATGGAAAAGGCAGTCACCGATTCATCTCAGGCATTCGTGGCCATGTGGTTTGACAATTCTATGGAAGACGCTTGGACTCAAGGCATCAAACCCGCAATTGAAAATGCGGGATATAATCCTGTACGGATTGACAACCAAGAATACATCGGGAAAATTGACGATGAAATCATCGCTGAGATCAGAAGATCACGATTCATCGTCGCAGATTTCACACAGGGGTCTGACGGCGCCCGTGGAGGAGTGTATTACGAAGCAGGTTTCGCTCACGGACTTGATATCCCTGTAGTCTTCACCTGTAGCCAAGATTCCATAGATAACGTTCACTTCGACACCAGCCACTATAACCATATTGTTTGGCGGAATCCTGAGGAACTAAAGGAGCGCCTCGAAAACCGTATAGCAGCCGTAATTGGTGATGGACCGCTTGATAACAGAAACAACGATGTTTAAATCGCATCCTGGGGTTGGACAAGAGAACTTACTGGTTTTATTGGAGACTGTAGGTTTGTGCATAGGGTGGGAGAATCCGCGATGACTGAAATCATCTTTGAAGTGATAAAGTCCGACGAAGGCGGATATGATGCACGTGCACTCGGTCACGCTATCTTCACGCAGGGCGAGGATTGGAACGAGTTAAAGGAGATGGCAAGGAAGGCTGTGCTGTGCCATTTTGACGATGCCGAAAAACCTAAAGAGATCAGGCTGCTCCAGATCCGTGACGAAGTAATCTCCGTTTGAATATTACCTGGGAATCATAGAACAGACCATCCAACCGCAGAGCCGTCAATACGGAGTGGACAGGATGTGCTACAAAATCGTCATTGAACAGTCAGAAAACAACTATGCCGCCTATGTCCCAGACCTGCCCGGATGCGTTGCCACAGGGTACACCGAGCAGGATGTAATCACCGAGATTCGCCAAGCGATTGTGCTGCATATCGAAAGCCTGATTGAACACGGCGAGTTCGTTCCTCGACCGTAATGCATTACCCCAACATCCTCTACGGAGCGTAGACAAAGTCCGGTAATAGGACAAGTCGCTATAATCGGATTTCCGCGTAGTTGACCCGGTTAAGTGGAAGTTCTCATCGAGCCGTCAGTCAAATCGAAAGTCAAGGAGTTCAGAGTGAGCAAGCTGACCAAAATCAGATATAGCGATCTGAATGCCAGACAGCAAGAAAACTACAATTTCCACAAAGCAGCGAGTAAATTGGCCGAGTATGGATACAACAGCATCAGATTGTCCGACGATTGGAAGGGGGCCGATTTCCTGGCTTACCACTATGATGGAGATAACACCCTGAAAGTACAGTTAAAGGGGCGCACGGCCATCTACAAAAAGTATGAAGGTAAGGATCTGCACATGTGCTTCAGAATCGACGACATTTGGTATCTTGTACCGCACGATGATTTGGTGGAAATCGTCAGGACTACCTCACCAAGCACATTGACAACGCCCTCATGGGCAAAAGGGTCATATTCGTGGCCAAAGACCCCAAAAGCGATACTTGGAAAACTGTCTGATTATGCGCTTCAGTAACAGGAAGGATTTAAAGCCGCTATTTAAGACTGGTAATGAGTGTTTCCAGGTGCAGGGCACGCCGACCGATTACACTCTATTTGATTACTGGCAATGGTCTGGGTCGGATCTGTTAAGCAACACACAGCGAGGGATTATAGCGGAGTTTCTGGTTGCTAAGGCTTTGGGGGTAGCGAATTCACCTCGGCTCGAATGGGGATGGTACGATCTGGCTTCCGCGACGGGACAGAAAATCGAGGTTAAAAGCGCCTCTTACCACCAGAGTTGGTCGCAAGATAGACCATCTGACATACGGTTCAACATTTCACCCGCTCAAAGGCTATGGGATCCAGATACCAACACTTCCACATACCACGATAAACCAGTTCGTGCAAGTGCTGCTTATGTTTTCTGCCTTCTTGGGAGCCTCGAACATACTGAGCCAAATCCGCTTGATATTGACCAATGGGCTTTCTACGTCATCAGGACCAATGATCTGCCTGAGCAGAAAACTATAGGAATTAATCCATTGAAGGCACTGGTGAAGCGGATGACCAAGCGTAGCGAAACAGGATATCAGGAGTTGCGTTCAGTGATAGAGCAAATGCTCTGAGTCGGAGGAGCCAGAATAGGCGGCCAACTGTATTGGTGGCCAGCCTGTTGAGCATCCTGTAAACCGTAACTTCAATCCCACCTGAACACCACGCCCAACACTTCCCTGGGATCATCCGCAAGCATGTCGTAAAAGGACTGGCAATCCGCCGGGTCGGCTTCGTGGGTGATCAGGTCTTCGACAGGGAGCTTTCCTTCATCCATGAGCCGGAGTACGAGGTCGCGATCCCTGCGCTTGCTCCAGGGATAATACAGGTCGGCCTCATCGGGCGTTTTGGGCTGGTGAGCACCCAAAATCGTGACCTCGCGCAGATGGACCTCGGCGAAAAAACTCATCTCCACCGATCCACGTGGTGAACCGAGGGCGAGCAGACGGCCGCCGAGCCTCGCCAGGGTCAGCGCCATCGGATAAACAGAGGGCACGCCGGTTGCTTCGATGACCAAATCCGCACCATCTGCCACGCAGTGCCGGCGCACGGCTTCGGCCACTTCGGGTTCTTTCTCCGGGTTGATACATACGTCGACCCCGCGTTCACGGGCCTTCTGAAGACGGAACTCGTCCAGGTCCACGCCGATTACGGGCACGGCTCCGCTCAGTTTTGCAAAGGTAGCGGCCAACTGACCCACGATACCCATGCCGGTTACCACTACGGCCTCGCCCAGTTCAGGACGGGCAACGCGGTGGCCATGTAACGACGTCGCACCCATGACCAAGAACGCCGCCGACCTGGATGATAAGTTCGCCGGTACTTTATTTATCAAGCCCGACAATACGGAATGACTTGCGTGATTTCCCTGGCCAGCAACACGGTCGCCTGGAACGATATCACTTACATCCTTACCGACATCCATAACCACGCCCGCATTACAATAGCCAGTGTTTCTCGGGAAACTCGGCTGACCCCCTGGCTCGCAGCCATTTATGTAGTTGTATATCTCCGTGCCCACGCTAACGGCCGTATACTCATTCTGGACAAG
>JAPOYX010000164.1:0-52066 GCA_026706345.1 Gemmatimonadota bacterium
CACCAGCCGGGCCAGCCGCACCCTGAGCGCCAGCCGCACCCTGCGCGCCCGGCGGACCTGCCGGGCCGGTCGTCCCTTCGCATCCATATATACTGAGAGCGAACGCAATCAGTACTACTATGAAGTAATGCATCTGTATCTCCCGTAGATGAGAACTGCACTTTACAATCTGCTTTTGTACTAAAGTATGCAATCTATATGCACTCCTTTCCCATATGCCCTCGTCTTGGCATGGACACTAAAAACCCAGTGGTAACCTTATGAATGTACGAACAGATACCCAACTCCACTTGTCGCGTGAAATATTGTACTCCACTATCGCTCCGAGCCTGTTCCACACCGTGCCGATACCGCCGTTCACTATCCAGGCGGTCTCATTGTCTCCCTCGCCCATGACCCTGTAGGAACTTCCTCCCGTAGCCTGAACGAAACAGAACATGTCGTCATCCGAAGTGGTGGACACTCTTAACCCGGCCATGACCGGGAGGGACGAATAATCCTTGTTGTGTCTGTCAAGCGACAAGTTGCCGATGAACTGAAACCGGTCGTTCAAATCCCCCGCCAATTCAACCCGAACTCCGTACCCAATTTCCGAATCGGTGAAATCTGCAAGGCAAGAATAGGACCTGTTGCCGGACAAGCCGAGATTGAGATCCAACTGGGCATATGCGTCATGGCTTACAAGCGTGGCAATCAAAAGAAATACGACTCTTGCCATCTCTCCTCCGCCAAAAAAAGTACGGGTTTTCACCCCATATAATATGGTTTGTTCCGATAACGCAAGGAAAAAATGAATCTTTTTACTGCTTTGCAACACAATTCTTTACATCGCTGCTGCAACCATAACTCTTACTGACCGTATAAGTTTTCAAAGAACCGGCTTCACAGGCCGACCCGGATGGCGACGGATCATTGACCATGCTTCGGAGACGGATAGTGAAGTATGATGATGTCGACCTGGGAGGCCGGAGGCGCATCCGGCCGTACCCGGGGGAAGCCCACGCGTCCACGGGGTTTCCGCCCGAAAAGTCCATACTAATTGCAAGTATAGTGCCGGCCGCCCGGCATGTCAATAGATTTTCTTTGGAAATTCTTTTATCCACCGGGCTTCCGCCCTGACCGGAGATGAAACGAAACGCTTTCGCCGCGAACCCGTTCTTTTTAGATTACGCAGTGAAGCGAAGGAACGGTCCCGAGTCATCGAATTTAAAACGGTCCCGCGACACCGGGTCAACACAATTTCGTAAGAACGAGGCATATTATTCATATTCTTTATAATAAATGTAAAGATAAATGCCGGTTGACCGGTGCCACGCGGCTCCTGGCCATGCGGCTGCTTCCTATGCGAGTGCCGCGCATGCGGTTCCTGCCTATGCGGCTCCTGGCGGTCTTTCTGTCGCTGGCATGCCTGTACCTCCCCGGGTCGTCCCTCGCGCAGATCCCTTCCGGCGGCAGAGGGAGCGAGAGCGGGGCCGGCGCCACGGCCGATACGACGGATCTGCCGGTGATCGATTACAACGCAAACTCCATCGAATACGTATTCAGCGACAGCACGCTGGAGATGATCGGAAGCGCCGAGCTGCAATACGGCGACGTCGAGCTGACGGCCGGCCGGTTGAGATATCACACCTATAACGAGCTGCTGACCGCGGACTTCCTGCCCCCTTCGCCGGACATCGATCCCGAGACCAACACCTACCCGCGGCTGCAGGACGACATGAACGTCGTGGTGGGCGATCGCATGCAGTACGACATGAAGACGGGCGAGGGACAGATCTGGAAGGGCCGCACCCAGTACGAGGAGGGGTTCTTCAACGGCGAACTCATCCGGCTCAACGCCGACCGGACCTTCGAAATCGAGGAGGGCACCTACACCACCTGCGACAACCCGAACCACCTGCACTACTATCTCAGATTGGGCGAAGCGAAGGTCGTCCCCGACGACAAGGCGGTCGTCCGGCACGCGACGGCGTACATATTCGGCATACCGGTCTTCTATCTCCCCGTATACGTCTTCTCGGTGAAGAGCGGCCGGCACTCCGGCCTTACGGTACCGAACTACGGCAGCGGCGTGGAGGAGGGCCGGTACCTGCGCAACGAACGAGTACTTCGACCTGAAGGTCACCGGGGACGTCGAGGCCAATACCGGGTTCCTGCTGAAACCGCGGTTCCAGTACCGGCAGGACCGCCGGCTGCGGGGCAGGGCCAGCGGCTCCTGGCGAACCGATTTCAGCGGGAAGACGACCGGCTGGGATATCGCCGGGCAGCACCGGCAGGAACTGCTCCCGGGCCTGACGATCCGCGGACAGACCTCCCTCGCCAAATCGCTGCAGTACCTGCATTCGACGACGCGGGGGACGGACCCCGGGCGCCTGAGGTCCAACACGCGTTCCAGCTTCTCGGTGGACAAGAAGTTCGGGCGGAACAGCCTCAACCTGAGCACGTCCACGTCCAGCACGACCGGCAGGCCGAGCCGGCCGACCACCACGCTGCGGTTCCGGTTCGCGACGCGGCCGATCATACAGCCGCCCAAGCGGCAGACCCGGCGGGGCAGCATGCCGGACTTCGACCGGCCCCGCACGAAGATCGAGGACCGCTGGTATCACTCCATCCTGTTCGGGTTCAACAACTCGCTGCGAAACCGCAGGAACAACGTGCGGCTCGGCCGGGACACGACTTATACGGGCCCGGATACCCGGTACCTCTACCGGCACGACACCATCCGGACCTTTTCCAACGCCTTCAACCTGAGCGCGCCGCAGAAGCTCATGGGCTGGCTGAAAATACGTCCGCAGGCCCGGTACACCCGGACCTGGGAGCAGGACACGGGCGAGGAATCCGACAAGAAGATCGAAACGACGGAAGACCATTCGGTGGGCATGTCGGCCACCACGACGCTGTACGGCCTGTTCCAGCCGAAGATCGGCCGGCTGAACGCGATACGTCACGTGGCCACGCCCCAGATTTCCTTCACCCAGACCGGCGGGCGAAGCGTCCGGAAGTCGATGCGTTTCTCCCTGAAGAACATCCTGCAGGCCAGGACGGAGCACGAGAACCGCGAGAAGAAGTACAACCTGGTGTACGTCAACGCCTCGACCTCCTACAACTTCCAGGCCGATACGAAGAAGCTTGCGGACCTCAAGACCACCGTGCGCATCCCGAGCCGCCGGCTGAACCTGAACCTGTCGCTGAACCACGATTTCTACGATCCCGACACCGACGCGTTCCGGCGGCCCTGGCTGGATCGCATGACGATCAATACGTCCCTCAACCTCGTGGGGCCCCGCAGGGACGGGCGCGGCCAGGGCTTCGGGGACGACGAGTTCGGCGGATCGTTCGGCGACAGTTTTTCCGGCGGCGGATTTTCAGGCGGCGGGTTTTCAGGCGGCGGATTCGGGAGCGACTTCGGCGGGTACGGCGGGTACGGCGACGACCGGTTCGACCAGCGGTTCGCCCAGGTGAAGGGCCCCTGGACGGTGCGGCTCTCGCACCGCTACTCCATCCGGCGCAGCAGCCCCGACGCCGAAGATGGATTCAGCACCAGCAGTCACGAAATCCGGGCCACGAACCGGTTCGGCCTGGCCGACATCACGAACCCGCTCCGGCTGTCCAACCGCGTGACCGACAAGTGGCGCGTCCAGCACTCGATCAACTACGACTACCGCCGCAAGAAGATCGTCTCCCACAGCCTGGACCTGTACCGGCAGCTGCACTGCTGGGAATTCACCTTCCGGTGGGTCCCGAACGGCATCAACAAGGGGATTTACTTCCGGCTCAACCTCGTAGCCCATCCGGACGTGAAGATCGAGCAGGAACGGCGGAGCGGGGGTGAGTGAGGGCGGTTAACGCGCCAGCATCTGCGCCGCCATGGCCCCGGCGGCGCAGATGCTGACCAGGCCGTAGCGGGCGTTCCGCCCGGAACGCAACGGGCAGGCCGTGCGGAAATCTCAAATTACGAAATAAAAAGAAAAACATCGAGAAGAGACACCTGGCTTCCGACTAAAGGAAAAGAAGGACAGGCCAGGACCAGTTCGGAAGATCTTCGCGCAGCAAGTGACTCGCGCAGGTGTTTTTCGGATTCAAATGAGTAGCAACGAAAACCAAACGCGTGCCACGCGTGCCGTATATTTTCGTTTACAGACGGTAAGGATTTTCAATCAATCGATCATATCATGCCGGTCATGCTATCCAAAACCTACGCCGCACTCGTAGCCGCTGGTGCTCCGGAAGCCGCCGCCAGCGAAGCCGCCGAAGAAATCGCGGACTACGAGCGGAGACTGTCTTCCATGCGGAGCGACATTAAACTGATTAAATGGATACTTGGCGTCGTGCTGGCGTGTGTCGTCGTTCCGCTGGTCAAGTCGTTTCTCGAGTAGAGAGGTGGTCTAATGACTTTGCCCAAACGCGAGTTAACAGGCGAACCTGCTGGAGAAGGCAGCGGTTCGAGCAGTGGAAGCGGTAATGGGAATCGACTTAGGGATTTCAAGCTCGACCGGCTGGAAGTGTCCACGAACGACACAGCAGTGAAAGTAGATGATCTCAGAGATGCTGGGGTGAAGATGGAAGAGACGTTGAAACATGTACCTGACAAAGCCTACATGCTGAAGGTCATTCTTACCCTGGGAATTCCTACCCTGATAGGCGTAGTGGCCATTGTTGTAAGATTGTTCAAATAAATCTCCCCAACTACGCGGGCAACGCTTCCATGAACGCCTCCTGGCCCGGCTCCTAACGCGCCAGCAGGAACGCGCCCGCCATGGCGCCGGCGGCGCAGATGCTGACCAGACCGTAGCGGGCGTCACGCCTTTGCATCTCGTTGGCCAGGGTCGTCAGGATGCGCGTGCCCGTGGCCGCCCAGGGATGGCCCACGGCGATGGAGCTGCCGTTGACGTTCACGCGGGACCAGTCGACCGGACCCGTCGGCGCGCCCCTCCAGCCCCGCTCCCACGCGGCCGCGCTGGCCAGGACCTGGGCCGCGAAGGCCTCGTGGATCTCGACGAGGTCCATGTCGGCCAGGGACACGTTGCCGCTTTCGAGGACCCGGGGCACGGCGATAGCCGGCGCCATGAGCAGCCCCTCGGAAGGGTCGTGGGCGGCGTAGGCCATGCCCTCGATGTATGCCAGCGGTTCCAGGCCGCATTCGGCGGCTTTTCCCTCGCTCATCATCAGCACCGCCGCTGCGCCGTCGGTCACGGGCGACGAGTTGCCCGCCGTGAGCGTCCCGTTCTCCGGGTCGAAGACGGGCTTCAGCGCGGACAGGGCCTCGAGCGAGGTGTCGGCCCGCGGTCCGGAATCGGCTTCCTCCCCCAGCAGCGGATGAATCTCGCCGGCCAGTTTGTCGCGGGCTGCCACGGCGTTGCGATGGCTGGCCAGGGCCACCTCGTCCTGCCTTTCGCGCGGGATATCCCACTCCTTGCAGGTCAGCTCCATGTGTTCGCCCATGGTCAGGCCCGTGGACGGCTCGCGGAAGAGGTCCATGGAGGCGCGGGTCAGCGAATCGACCCCGCCGGCCAGGCCCACGTCGATGCGTCCGCCGGCGATGGCGTCGGCGACGACCGTGGCCGCCCGCAGCCCGGTGATGCAGTAGGAGGCCACGGTATGGGCCTCGGCGCGGATCGGCAGGCCGGCCTCGAAGACGAGTTCCCGGGCCAGGTTGGGCTTCAGCGGGTCGGGCGTCATCGTGCCGAAGACGACGGATTCGATCAGCTCCGGGTCGATCCCGCTCCGGTCCAGCATGCCGCGCACGGCGTGCTGGGCCATGGCCAGGGAATCGAGCTCGGCAAAGGCCTTTCCCGACTTGATGAAGGGCGTCCGGCCGCCGGCGACGATGGCGACGCGCTTGAGGGTCATGTGGGGTGCCTTTCGGGGGTGGAGCGGTCAGTCGTACTCAGGATGCATTCCTGACCGCGCTGCTTGCTCAAGATGTCAGGGTCCGACCCATCTCAAAACGGCGAAAAGAAGAGCCAATAGCACAATTAACACTGGAAGCAGCGTTTTACGCAATTCCCATTTAGTGATTCTATCGAGCAAAAAAGCGGCTTCTGCGTGGGATAACCCGTGCGGAACCTCGACTAAAGTAAAAAAAGTACGAGAATTCGGAATGGACTTCGACTGATACTATCTGACAGGTCGAAAGGGAAACGATGAATCGGATGTGGTCCAATGTCTTCAACAGTAATGAATCATGAGCGCGAAACGATAACGGGGAACAGGATGTACCGGAAACTGATCGTATTCATCCAGGCGCTGGCTGCCGTCGGTATACTTGTGATCGCCGTCATCACCTGGATAGGGCAATCCACCAGTGAGTTGCGCATCGAAATGCGAGAGGAATTCCGGTCATTCAGGACAGAAATGCAGGCGTTCAGGGCGGAAATGCAGGAGGAATTCAAGGCGGTCAGAGCTGAAATGCGCTCGTTCAGGAGCGAAGTGCAGGAGGGATTCAAGGCGATCAGGGAGGAGATGCAGGAAGAGCACGCTGATATCAGGGCGGATATACACGACATGAACACAAGGCTTGGCCGCGTGGAAGGGGAAGTCAGGGCGTTGACGCTGGGGCGGGAGTGAGTGCCAGGAAACTGATCCGCGAAGCGGCGCGGAGCGACAAGAACTTAACTGCCGGGCCTCATCCGGTCTCTCAGTGTACGGCGGACCAGCTTGCCTGAAGCGGTATGGGGGAGTTCGTCCACCATGACGACCCGGTAGATTTTGAACAGTGGATTCAGCCTGGAGGAAACCAGGGCCTGGAGTTCCGTTTTTAGGGAATCGGGATCGGCAGCGCCGTATCCTCCTTCAAGGACGATGTGGACGACCAGCCTTTCCGCTCCTTCTCCCTCGGGCTGCACCGCCACGGCCGCGCTCTCGTAGACGGCGGGGTGTCCGTCCACGACCCGTTCCAGTTCCAGGGGGCCGACCTTGATACCGCCCAGGTTCATCCCGTCGTCCGCCCGTCCCTGGGCGCGGTAACAGCCGCGGTGAAGCCGCTGGATGTTGTCCCCGTGCCGGCGCAGGACCTTGCCTTCCGGTCCGGCCGGACAGCCCTCGTAATATACTTCGTCGTGGTCCCCGTTGAGCAGCCGTTGCGACATGCCCAGGGCGGGCGGCACGAGGAAGAGTTCGCCGGTTTCCCCCTCCCGGACTTCCGCGCCGGTCTCGTCCAGGATGACGAAATCCACGCCGAGGTTCGCCGTGGTGAATGCCGCGGGCGAGCAGGGCTGAAGGACCGTGCAGGCCAGGTGGCCGCCGCCGATTTCCGTGCCGCCGAGGTATTCGATCACGGGCGCCCGGTACCCGGCGCGGCTCATGAGCCACAGGTAGTCGTTTCGACTGGCGGGTTCGCCCGTGGAGCTGAAGACGCGGATGAACGGCCAGTCGGCACCGTCGGTCGCGCCGCTGTGCCTCCAGCCCCGTACCAGGGAGGGGATGACGCCCAGCATGGTGACCCCGGCGCGGCCGATGAAACGCGGGTAATCCGGGGGATTCGTCGCACCGGGGTACAGGGCCATGCACGCGCCGTTGACCAGGGTGGCGTAGATGAGCCACGGCCCCATCATCCATCCGATGTTGGTCGGCCAGGCCGTCACGTCGTCACCGTGAATATCCTGGTGATAGTATCCGTCCATGGCGCTCTTGACGGGCGTCAGGTGGTTCCAGGCGATGGCCTTCGGCTCGCCGGTGGTCCCCGACGAGAACAGGATGTTGGTCGTACGGTACGGGTCGCCGGTCACGGATTCGAAGGCGTCGTCGCCGGACAGGAGATCGGGCCAGACGATGTCGCCGGGGCGGAGCCGGGGCGCGTTTGATGCGGACGCGGCAGGGTCGGCGCCCGGCGACGGGACATCGTCCATGGACGCGTCGCCGGCCGACGGCACGACGATGACCGTGGACGCACCCGCCTCGACCACCGTGTCGTAGAGCGGTATGGTTTTGCCCGCGCGGACGTAGCGGTCCATGGTGACGATGCAGCGGGCGCCGGCAATGGCCATGCGGCGGCGCACCTCCGCCGCCGGGAAGCTGTCGGCGATGGAGACGACCCGTGAACCCGCGCGGATGATGGCCAGGTAGGCGGTCACGCATTCCAGGTTCAGGGGCATGTAGAGCGCGATGGCCTGGCCGGGCGCCAGGTCCCGCTCGCGCAGGCCCTTGGCGGCGCGGTTGACGAGGCGTTCGAGTTCGCCGTAGGTCGTCGTGCAGAGCGACCGGCCGTCCGGACCTGGCGTGATGGCCGCGGGACGATCGGGATCGGTGGTGAAGCAGCTGTCGACGATGTTGAGTTCCGCGCCCGGCAGCCACCGGGGATCGCGGACGCCCCCGGTCAGGTCGAGGATGTCGTCCGGCGGTCTCGTGAAAACGATGCCGAGCCTCTTGAGGGTGTGGGTCCAGAAGGCGGCGGGGTCGCGGACTGACCAGGCATGGAAATCGTCGTAGCGGCCAATACCCACGGCCGCCATGCCGGACTGAAGGTTCGACCGGCGGACGGTCGCATCGTCGGGCGCCCAGGCCACGGGCGGTCCGTCCTCCGGGCGTCGTCCTTCGAATATGCGCTTGAAGGCCGCCAGGTGATCCTCGAAGGGCATGGGCTCGCGCCGCAAACGGTCGACGAACTTCCGCCAGGCCTGGTCTTGTTGCGTGCACATGGGCCGGAATCAGTCCACCAGGATCATCTTCAGGCACACCGCCATGGGGATATCAGCCACGACGCCCGAGAGATGGAGAAGACCCGTATCCGGGTCGAGACGGTGATAGGTGACCGTATCCGAACTCTGGTTGCCGCAGAGGACGAAGCTCCCGGTCGGATCGATCCCGAAATTGCGCGGGTTCTCGCCGCCCGTGGGCACGATGCCGAGGAGGGTCAGGCGGCCCGACTCCGCGTCCACGGCGTACATGGCGAGGCTGTCGTGCCCCCGGTTGGAGCCGTAGAGGTACCGGCCGTCGTCGGTGATGTGGATGTCCGCCGTGTGGCTGACCTCGCCGTAGTCGTCGGGCAGCGTCGTCACCGTTTCCAATGCGGTGAGCGTGCCGGCCGACCCGTCGTAGGCGAAGGTCGTGATCGTGTTCCCCATCTCGTTGATCACGTAGGCGAACCGGCGATTGGGATGGAACTCGATGTGCCGGGGCCCGGATCCGGGCGGCACCGAGGCCTCGCCATGGGGCGTCAAGACCGCCGTATCCGGATCAAGGGCGTAGATCATCACCTTGTCGGTCCCGAGGTCCGGCGAAAAGACGAAGTTGTAGTCCAGGTCGTGGCGGATCATGTGGGCGTGGGGTTCCTGCTGACGGCTCTGGTCGACGCTCGAACCGGTGTGCTGGATGACCGACGCCGCCTCGCCCAGGGAGCCGTCGTCGTTCACGGGAAAGGAGGACACGGACCCGCCGCCGTAGTTGGCGACGAGCACGGCCTGGCCGCTCCGGTGCACGTCGATGGAACAGGGACCGGCGCCGCCGGACGACTGGCTGTTCAGGGGCGTGAGCGTGCCGGACGCATCCACGGCGTAGGCGAAGACACCGCCGTGGGGATCGCCCGTCTCGCCCACCGCGTAGAGAAAGCGGGCGTCCGGTGTCAGGACCAGAAACGACGGGTTCGTGATCCCCCCCACGTGACTGACGTACTCCATGACGCCGGTGTCGGTATCGACGTCGTATACGTAGATGCCCTTGCTGGTGGTCTGTGTGTAGGTGCCGACGAAAACGCGTACGGTCCGGGCGTTACTGGACATTGGGTGATTCTCCTTGATGGGCTGAAATGGTCCTGGTATGAGTTCGCTATCCCGACTGCAATCGATTACAGTCGTCTTACTTTAAAAAACCAACGAGATTGTTAACGTTATTTCAACTAATTATATATATGACCCGGGTACAACAGAGTATAAAGGTTCACGTCAGCGATGCCATGCATACACCGACAGGAGCAGAACTCAAAGATGAATAACCACAAAACTCAAAGAGACACCGAAGAACTGATGGAGGAAGTGTACTTCAAGGACCAAAACGTTAAAAGCCGTTTGTCCGGCCTGGAAACATCGGACGACAGCATGCGGGAACTCATGGAATACAACGCCGACCAGTTGAAGGACATGAAGAGCGATGCCCGTTGGTGGAGAAAAACCCTGCTTACCTGTGTGCTTGCTATGATTGGTCTCCAGGTCACCATTACGCTCATAATCTTCTTGGACTGACCTCCAGCTACCCCACCGGCCTCCGCTGCCACTTCCACCATTCCTCCTGCGGGGCGTAGCCCAGGATGCGTTCGGCCTTCTCGAGACTGTATTGCCCCGGGCCGTAGTGACTGTGCAGGTTGAAGGCCTGGTAAAAACCGGGCACCGCGGGGAGTTCGAGGCCCTGGCGACAGGCCACGGCGAGATCGTCGTGGATGATGAGGAAGCCCCGGGTCGAGTTTTTGCCGGTGTGCTCCGTCGGCCGGGGCGCCAGGCCCTGGAACAGGTAGCAGACCGTGTGGATCTCGTGGTGCCGGGCAAAGCTCCGGACGATCTCGTTGCTCATGTGCTTGGTGATGAAGTAATAGTCGCTGGACGGCGCGTCGGGCGCGTCGACCGGGACGGCCGTGTCGTGAACGTATGCGAGGAGCGTCTGCGCCGGACCGGTGTGGATCACCTTCCTGATCCCGGCGTCGGCGGCCGCCTTCATCACGTTCCAGGCCCCGATGGTATTGACCTGGAAGCTTAGCGTGTCGTCGTGGCGCAGGACCGTGAAGTTCATGACCGCGTCCACGCCCTCCATGGCCTCGCGTACCTGGCCGTATTCGCGGACGTCCACAGTGAGGACGGGTTTGCCGTCCGGGTGGTCCTTGATGTCGGCCAGCCGCAGATCGTAGTCCTTTTCGAGCGCGGGAATGATGTGGGGCGCGATGAGTCCGGACGCCCCGAGCAGCAGGACCTTCTTCATGAATGACACCTCGATCCGATTACCGGGGAGCGCCGAGGTCCGCAGTTCGCGTCGATTCCAGGAATGAACATCATACCTCTCCTTTAGTCCCGCCAGTTCGCGGCGAAGTTGTGGACCGGCGCGTAGCCGAGATCGCGGGCCTGGTTGATGAGGTACTTCGGGTTTTCCAGGTCGGCGCAGATGTGATACAGGGCGTACCGGCTCGTCCACCAGACCTGGTCCGACGCGTCCCGCTCCAGGGCCAGCCGGAAGGCCTGGGCCGCGTCCCGGTAGTCCAGCCACAGCAGGTCGGGCGCCTGGCCGGCCACCTCCTCTTCGCTGACCAGGGTCCCCAGCCGAAGGCCCGTCACCGTCACCATGTAGTCCCGGGCGAACTCCCGGGCGGTGTGCTCGCCCAGGTAGCGGGACATGGCGGGCATATCGGGCTCGGGCAGCGGCTTCCACAACTCGCCGATATACACGTCGTCCGGATAAGGCCGGAAGAGGTCGAGCGTCCCGCCGTAGACGAAACGCTTGACGCCGGCCTCGACGCCGGCCTTGAAGAGCTGGTGCGTGCCCCGCGTGGCCAGCTCCAGGAGATGCTTCTCGCGCTCCACCTCGGATTCGGGCAGGTCCCGGGGCGGCTCGCCCGTATGGACGATGGCGTCCATGCCCCGGACCGCCCGCCAGACGAAGTCCTGGTCGAGCAGGCTGCCCTCGACGGTGTCTCCGGGCGATTGGCCGCGCGTTTCGCCCCCGGTCCCCGCCGGCAATTCGACGGGCGATTCGTCCACGAGACAGAGCCGGTGGCCCTTCAGGGCTTCGGCGACGGCCCGGCCCAGCCGGCTGGCGGCGCCGGTAATCAGGATTTCCATGGTTGCTCCTTTGCGATTCAACTTTTTCTACGAGTTATCCGGCTAGATTCCGACCAATCCTATAAGGTCACACTCCCGACCTTCCCGTGTGCGTCCGGTGGCGCAGTCCAGGCCGGAGGACTACTTCAGGCCTTGGGGTCGTCGAAAGTCCACAGGTCCAGGGCCGTGCCGCCCAGCACGCGGGGCATGTCTTCCGGCGCGATGAACGTCATTTCGTCGCGGACGACCGACAGGGTCTGGCCGTACTCGGCGTTCGCCAGGCAGACGGGCCAGTCGGTGCCCCACATGATGCGGCGCCCTCCGAAGGCCTGGTACACGGCCTTGACCATGGCGTGGGTATCGGGCCAGGGATAGCCCTGATTCGAAATGGACCAGGTATGGCTGATCTTCACGTAGACCCGGGGGTACCGGGCCAGGTCGAGGACGGCCTGCATTTCGTCCGGCCGGTCTGGATGCGCGTCAGCCATGTGATCCACGACGACGTCGAGGCCGGGAAACCGGTCCAGCAGGCCGGCCAGGTCGGGCAGGCGGCCCGGCCGCGTGAGCATGAGCAGGGGGACCCTGAGCTCCTCGGCGCGTTGGAAGATTGGCGGCATGAGGGGACCGCGGAACCAGTCGCCCGCCGGCCCTTCGGAGGGGCTCAGCCGCACGCCCTGGAAACCGTGCTCCTCCACCCAACGGCTGAGGTGGTCCGGCGCGGCGGGGTCTTCGGGGTTGACGCGGCAGACCCCGGCAAACTTGTCCGGGTACGTGCGCAGAACGTGGGATACGTACGCATTGTCCCAACGGTAGCCGATGTACTGTACCAGGACGGTTTTTTCCACGCCGTGCCGGTCCATCAGGGCCAGGAGCATTTCGACCGTCCGGTCCTCGGCGGGCGGGGCGTCGTTTTCCGCGGGCCAGGGAAAGACGGGGTCGTTGACCCAGACGTGGGTATGGGGGTCGATGATGCGCATGGATCTCGTATGCTGTGAGTTTGAAACGAACTGCTAATGTCGAGGCGAAAACAGATTAAATCAAGGAGAAAGTGAGGTGCGTTTGGAATGGCAAGACAAAACCTGATCCTGGGCCTGCAGGCCATATCGGCGGTCGGTATTTTCGCGCTTGGCCTGTTGACCTGTTTCGGCCAGTCGGGCAGGGACCTTCGTTTGGAGATGCGGCAGGGATTCGAGTCGATCCGGGGGGAAATGAGGAATCTCAACACCCGCGTTTCCCGCGTGGAAGGACACCTCGGGATTTCGCCTGGGAATTCGCCCGGGCAGAAACCGGCTCCCTGACTGTCATCGCACAGACCGGATCAGCGACTCCGCTTAACAGGCCGGATCAGCGGCTCCGCTTAACAGATAGGATCAGACCGGATCAGCGCGTCCGCACGAACTTCTGCAACCTGGCATCGGCCTGCACTTCGCCGACGTAGAGATCGCCTCGGGAGTCCATCCAGATGCCGTGAGGGCAGCCGGCGAACTCGCCGGGCCGGGCGCTCCGCCGTCCGCCGCCCCAGCTGCTGACCAGCTCCCCGTCCAGGGTGTAGATACCCACCTGTTGTTCCAGTTCGGCCACGTAAGCGATGTCTTCCACCGGATCGAAGTAGACCGTATCGGGCTTGCCAGGAACGTGGCGTTCCTCGATGAAATCGCCTTCAAGGTCGAAAAGCTGGATACGCTGGTTTTCGCGGTCGCACACCCAGAGCCGGTCATAGCGGTCGATGCGGACGCAGTGGCTCAGCGCGAACTGGGAAGGGCCGTCCCCCCAGCCGCCCCAGGAGTGGATGTGATTCCCCTCGGCGTCGTAACGGTGCACCCGGGCGTTGTCGTAGCCGTCGGACACGTAGATATCGCCGTTAGGCGCGACAACCGCTTCCGTCGGCTTGCGGAATGGACCGCCGTCGTTTGCGCTCGGAACGCCGGGCGTGCCGATTACCAGCACCTGGTTGCCGTCCCGGTCGAACTTTCGGACGCAGTGGTCCAGCCAGTCGACCAGAAATATGTTGTCCTCGCCGTCGATGTAGATGCCGTGGGCGTTCTTCAGGATGCCGTCACCAATGGTCTTGACGAACCGGCCGTCCCGGTCAAATACGACCAGGGGATGCTCGCTGCGGGAATAGACGTACACGTTGTCCCGGGAATCGCACGCCACGCCGGTGATCCAGCCGAAGGACCATCCCTCGGGCAGGGTCCACCAGTTTTCCTGCACCTCGTACGTGTAGGCTCCGTCACCGAAGCTCATGGATTTACCTCTTTCCTGTTGAATTTGGTTCTCCGTACCCAGAGTCCGGCGGGCTGGTCTGGTCCGGGCTGGCCAGCCCGTACCGTTGCTGCCGCCAAATCACGGAACACGGGGGTTACGTGTCGCACCGCGAGCCGTCAGGATGCTGCCATGTCGCCTCGACAGCCGAATACAGATGCACGATCCAGCCGTAGCCCAACAGCCAGAGCAGGACCGCGAGGACAAAATGCACGACCGCGGCGGGCCTGCGGCCCTGGTACAACTGCCCCAGCCCGGGTATGACCAGACTGAAAATGAGCACGCCAAACCTGGCGCCCGAGGTCGTGCCTCAAAGCATGGTGCGTCTCCCGGTTTTAAAGCACTCAGGGTTCCTGCGCAACCCTGTGCGCCTGCTTGGGATCACGGCTCTGCTCTTCCAGGGCAGCGACCCAGCTGTCGGCCCATGCCTGGTGATCGGTCAGCACCCGCTCCGGATGGGCGCGGCTCCGCACGCAGAAATCGGGGAAGAAGGGGCGCCCGGTCGGCGCGCCGTAGGCCACGTACCGCAGGTCCAGGCTCCACCGCACGTCCCATTCGGTCAGGTTCGGCGTGGACCGGTGGGGCGTATACTGGCTCAGGAAGACGACCCCGCCCTTGCGCACTTCGGCCGGTTCCGCATCGGTCTCGGGCATGAGGTCCGGTTGTATGCTCGTGCCCGCGTCCGACACGTGGTCGAGATGGCCGGTGTGGATCACGTCCGGGATCACCTCCAGGCATCCCCGCTCCACCGTGGCGTCCACCAGGGGCAGCCAGCAGGTGAGCGCGAGGGTCCGGTCCGACTCCGCCCAGCTCACCCCGGAATCCTGGTGCCAGGGCACGTTGTACGACGGGCTGCCGTCCAGCCGAGACGGCGGCTTGGCCCGCAGGTGCTGGATGGGCGAGCAGGTGATGTCGGGTCCGACGAAGGACTCCACGGCGTCGAGCAGGTTGTCGTTTCTGAGGAAATCGAAAACTGGCTTCGCCCGCAGATCGTAGATGTCCAGACCGCTTCCGATCTCGGCGCTCTGGGCGAACAAACGAGCGTAGCGCGTCAGGAAGGGTTCATCCTCGTAAAGGTCGGTGATCTTGCCCTCGGCGAGCAGATCCCGCGCACGCCGGTCGACAAACTCCGTCATGGTGTCGATCACGGGATCCAGGTCGGCGTCGGTCAGCACGTCCTCGACGACCACCAGGCCGCGGTCGTGGAACGCTTCCAATTGCGCTTCGGTCAGGGCCATGGGCTAATGCCTCCTATACGGTCGGTTCTGTTTATGGCACACACAACGAATCTTAATGTTTTAAAAGACCGTTGGCAACGTCAGAAATCCGATCCCGCCTTTCTACAGTTCCACCGTCACCTGCACTGTTCTGGACAAGCGACCGTACTGTGCCGTAATCTGTGCTGTTCCCCACCCCGTAGAGATAACTGTACCTCGGGTTACCGTGGCTACCATCGGATTACTTGTCGACCATTCTATAACGGCTCCTGTTATCTCATTTTGATTCGTGTCGATCACTTTCGCAGTCAGGGTCAGGGTCTGATCAACCGATTCAAAAGTAAGTGAACGAGGAGTTACATCTATTCTGGCTGGTATCTGAACAGCCGGTTCGGTGGGTGAGTCGCTACCGCACGCGGTCAGAATGTAGACACACATATATGTTCAGACAAAACGTGAACGGTACAATGGACGGAACAATGTTCATCATGATCTCCTATACCGGATGGGGACGGCTGGTCGGTAAGGATGGCCACGGCCAGACTTACTGCGTCCAGACTTACCGCGGCAAGCATGCGGAAGCACACCAGGCAAGTCCTGGTCTCGGCTCCGGCGGAAGGATCTGAAAAGAGGACGAACGGGTAAAGTGCCTGTCAAGGCACGGTTCCCTGACAAAACGACGCCCTGCAACTAGTCCTGATGGAACACTTCCTCCATCTCCGCCCACCATTCGCCTTCTTTCCGGGTCGGCAGCGGATCCTGCATCGGCATCATGACGTCCCACCACTCCTGGGTGACCTGGTCGGCGGCCATCCTGGCCATGTCCGCCTCGAAGTCGTCGCCCACGTACTCGAAATAGGAGAAGAGGTAATCGTCTTTCAGATAGATGGAGTAATTCGTGATGTTGCATTCGGTGATCATCTTCGCCACGCCGGGCCAGACCTCGGCGTGATATTCCTTGTATTCCTCTATCCGTTCCGGCCTGACCTTGAGGACCATGCCGTAGCGTTGGGGCGTTGCCATTGGGGCTCCTTGTGATGGCTGAAATGACGTTCGTCACGACGGCGTCGGCGCGTAACGCCCGCTGCGATTTCTCATGCCGGCGTCGGCGCCGCGTCGGGAATCAATCCTTCCTCGCGCAATTCGGTCCAGAAATCGGCGGGGATCTCGACCTCGAACATCTTCACGTTTTCGTCCACTTCCTCCGGCGACCGCGCGCCTGGAATGACGGCGGCCACCGCCGGATGCGCCAGGGGGAACTGTAGCGCGGCGGCCTTCAGGGGCGTGCCGTGGCGATTGCATACCGCTTCGACGCGGCGCACCTTCTCCATGATCCCGGGCGGCGCCTTCCGGTAGTCGAATTTCGCCCCTTCCACGGCGCCCTGGGCGAGGATCCCGCTGTTGTAGGGTCCGCCGATTATGAGACTGATGTTCCGTTCTTCGCACAGAGGCAGCAGCCGTTTGAGCGCCGTGTGATCCACCAGGGTGTACCTGCCCGCACAGAGGAAGCAGTCGAAGTCGCCTTCCCGGGCGAAACGGACCAGCATTTTCGCCTGGTTCATGCCGACGCCGACGGCCCGGACAACGCCTTCATCGCGCATCCTGACGAGCGCCCGGTAGCTGCCCTTCATCGCTTCCTCGTAGTGGTTGTCCGGATCGTGGATATGCAGGATGTCCACGCGGTCCAGACCCAGGCGATCGAGGCTTTCCTCCAGGGAGCGCAGGGTTCCGTCGTAGCTGTAGTCGAAGACCGGGCCGACGGGCGGGAGGTCGTCGGACCACACGTCCTGGTCGCGTGCCGGGTCGGGCACGAGGAGGCGGCCCACCTTGGTGGCGAGCACGAAGGCGTTGCGAACGCGATCCGACAGCACCGCACCCAGGCGGGTCTCGCTCACGCCGCTGCCGTACAGCGGGGCCGTGTCGAAGAATCCCAGGCCGTGGTCCAGGTAGGTATTTACGACCCGGCCGGCCTGCTCGTCGGTAACACCCTGGTACAACCCGGCCAGAGGTGCGCCGCCGAGGCCCAGGCGGCTGATCATCAGGCCCGTGCGGCCGATCTCCGCCCGGTCATTCTTCGTCATCTGGCTCGTCCGGCCTCTCGCCCTGCATGGACTCCCCGCGCAGCAGGAAGGCCCGGATATCGTAGCGGCCGGGGCGCTCCACGGGCAGGTCTCCCGCCTCGATCATCTCCTCGATGGGCGAACTGTGGGTGCGTACGGGCATCTGGACGACCTCGTGGAGGCGGGCGGATTCGTAGATGCCCATGATGATCTCCACGGCGGCCCGGCCGTTGGACGCCTCGCCCCGGTGTTCGGATTTACCCTCGATCCAGTCCGCCAGCTCCACGGCCTGGCCCACGCTGGGGTCCTCGCCGGTCGACGGGCGCTCTTCCCAGCCGCCGGTTTTCGAATTGATGAGCAGCACGCGCTGTTCGTTCACGTCCATCATGCCGTCGGTGCCGTAGAGGTAGCCGCCCTGCCTCCGTTCCGGATGGAGCTCCTGCAGGAGCTGCCCCACGGCCCCGTTGTCGAAGCCCACGATGCCCGCGCTGCGGTCCTCGATCCGGATGTCGCGCTCGTACCGGTCGGTCTTTCGTTCGATGTTCCCGATCACCCATTCGGGCGCGGGATCGCTCATGACGTAGCGCATGAAGTCGAACATGTGGGAGCAGTCGTTGAGCAGGCCCTGGCTGCCGCTGCAGTGTACGTGCCGCACATCGCCGATCGCGCCTTCCGCCACCAGGTTCCGGGCGTCGGTCCAGACCGGGTTGAACCGGCGCTGGTGGGCGATGGCAAGCTTGACGTCGTTCCGGCGCGCCGCGATCATCATCTCATCGCATTCCCCCATGTTGACGGCCATGGGCTTCTCGCAGAGAATGGCGCTGGGCCGGCGCGCGCACGCGGCGATGGTCAGCGGCGCATGCAGCTTGTGCCAGGTGCAGATGCTGACGACGTCGAGACCTTCGGTGTCCATCATCTCGCGGGCGTCGGCATAGCGATTTTCGATTCCGTAGCGGTCGCCGAAATCCTGCCTGGCCTCGGCCACCGGGTCCGACAGCGCCACGACCTCGAACCGCGGCTCCCCCAGGTATCCTGTCATGTGGAGGTGCGAGATACTGCCGCACCCGATTATGCCGACGCGATAGACCGTGGACATCAAACACTCCTCCCAAAGAAGGTTTATAGTGTAAGGGCGTTTTATGCTACATGCGAAGACGCATTACTTGACACGAGCCTGCAAAAAACGCGAGCCTGCGAAAACCTCGGAAATCGAATAACGGAATATAGACGGCGCCATGGGACGTGTCAACGATCCCCAAGACGGCCCTGAGCGTCGTCTGAACCCGACAGACTGACTTGACACGGCACCCCCGAATAGCGTAGAATGCGATCCGTATGGAACTATTGATTGTACTCAACGTAATCCTGCTCCTGTTTCTCATCGGGACCTACCTGTCCCTCTCGGGACGTGTAAAGCATCTCGAGGAGGCCATCAGGCGGCACTTCCGGGAAACCACAGACCCGTCGGCCGGGATATCGGGCCGTTCCGGCAGCGAAGGACCGATAGCGGAAGCCGTGGTCGGGGAAGATGCGGATAACGTGGCCGAGGAGCACGTCGGCACCGCGCCGCCGCACGCCGACGTTCCCCTCCAGGCGCAGCCCGTCTCCGCGGAACCCGTCGCCGGAACCGGCCGGACATCCAGCCTGCTCCGGCACCGCACCCGCGAAGAGTGGGAGACCCTGATCGGCGGCAAGCTGCTGAATCGCGTGGGCGCCCTCGCGCTCATTTTCGGCGTGGGCTTCTTCCTGAAATACGCCTTCGACAACGACTGGCTGAATGAGACGGCGCGCGTGCTCCTGGGCGGAACGGCCGGCCTGCTGCTGATCGGAGGCGGCCACAGGTTCCATCGGCGCCACATGCGCGTCTTCGCGCAGGGATTGACCGGGGCGGGCGCCGCGATCCTGTACCTGTCCATCTACGCCGCCTACGACTTCTACTATCTCATTCCACAACCCGTTGCCTTCTTGCTGATGGCCCTGGTGACGGCCACGAACCTGCTGCTTTCCCTGCGCTATGACGCGCGGGCCATTGCCCTGCTGGGATGGGCGGGTGGATTCCTGACGCCCTTCCTGCTCGTAACCACCGATCTGAACACCCTCGGTCTCTTCGTGTACGTCACCCTGCTCAACGCCGGACTGATCGCCGTCCTTTTAAAGCGGCGCCCCTGGAGACTGCCAGAGCCGCTGGGCATCGCGGCGACCTACGGGACGTTCCTGATCTGGTCGTTCCGGGCCGACCTGCCCGAAGGATTCGCGACGGCCCTGGTCTTCCTGGTCCTGTGGTGGGCGATGTTCGCGGCACTGGATCTTTGCCGCTCCTTCACGGAGGAACCCGGAAACCGCCGGTGGCGGTGGACGGCCGGAGCAATCAATATCATCGGCCTGTTTTTGATGCTCGTCAGCCTGCTCCGCCACACGGAAGGCGTGTGGTCCTCTTTTGGCATTCAGTTCGTTAATCCGAACTACGCCTGGAACTACGCGATGGTCATTGCGACGGTGATCCTGTCCCTGGCCTATTTCGCCCTGGCTGGCGTGACAGCGCGGCGTACGGAGGACACCCCCGCAGTATCGTTCTATTCCGCGACGGCAGTGGTCCTGGCGGTCCTGGCGCCGTTCATGTATTTCGATAGCTACGCGGCCTTGGTCGCATGGGCCATAGAAGCCTTCGCACTGTTCTGGTACGGAGTACGATTCCAGCGACCTGTCGTCCGGCACGCGGGCACGGCGCTCTTTGCTCTGACCGTGTTGGGACTATACCTGGTGGAAATTCCAGTGAAAGTGGAGATAGTCCACGGTCCACCGGAGGGTGATGTTCGGACCGCCGCGTACTGGGTCCTGGCGGGCGCGTTGCTCGCCTGTACCGGCATGATGCGGGACCGGCTCGATTCACGGGGAGGCCGCTGGCTGTGGAACGCTTTTCACGTCGCGTGGACCGCGCTTCTCCTGGTCTGGGGCACGCTGGAGACCCTGGATTACTTCGGGCGCCTGATCTCCACCCTCGCGGACGGTTCCCCGGAGCAACTGCAAAACCTGCGTCAACTGGCCGTTTCGGGGGTATGGGTATTTGGCGCGGCGATGGTCATGATCCTGGGAAGGTGGATGGACATCCGCGCGCTTCGTGCCGCCGCCATCGTTTACTTCGGCATCACCGTGGTGAAAGTCTTCGTCTTCGACCTCATGTTCCTGGACACCCTTTACCGTATCGCCGCCTTCCTCGGCCTGAGCGCCATACTCATCGCCGTGTCCTACCTCTACTACCGGAACCGGCCGGCTTCCTGATCCGGTCCGCGTTCCGGGATCGAGCGACATCCTGATTCAATCGCCGCCTGATTCAATCGCCGCCTGAGTCGATTGCCATCCCGATTCGATCAACTTCTCGATCAGATTGCATTCCCGGCTCCAGCCTTTCGGGCCCGATCACTACAATTCAACTTTTTTCTCGAGAAACTCAAGGCACCCTCCGACTGATGAGGTAGAATCATAACTCATCCGCTCATCCTCAAGGAGGGTATCATGGGAGACAACAAGGTAAAGGAACCGCAAGCCGAGGCTTTCGCGACAGTGGAGGAAGGGAACTCCGCTTTTCAATCACTGGTAGATATGCTGGGAACTCGATTCCAGACCCTCGATGAGAAGGTAACCGCGTCGGACGCCAGAAACGAAAGCCGGTTCCAGGCCCTCAATGAGAAGGTAACCGCGTCGGATGCCAGAAACGAAAGCCGGTTCACGGCTATCGATGAGAAGTTGGCGGCGATGGACGAGAAACTGGCGGCGATGGACAAAAGAAACGAAAGCCGATTCACGGCTATCGATGAGAAGTTGGCGGCGATGGACGAGAAACTGGCGGCGATGGACAAAAGAAACGAAAGCCGATTCACGGCTATCGATGAGAAGTTGGCGGCGATGGACGAGAAACTGGCGGCGATGGACAAAAGAAACGAAAGCCGATTCACGGCTATCGATGAGAAGTTGGCGGCGATGGACGAGAAACTGGCGGCGATGGACAAAAGAAACGAAAGCCGATTCGGGAGCTTAGAGAAGGAGATAGCGGCGTTGGACGCAAAGACCGAAGGTAAATTCGATCTAGTGGAGCAAAAATTCAAATCACAGGACTTCAAGATCGAGCAATGCGTGACATCGGCGGCCAACAAGTTGATGATCATGATGCTCGTGATTGCCGGGTCGATCATCGCCAGCCTGCTTTATGGCGGCTAGTGCTGGTCCGAGCGATCTACGCGCCGAGCGATCTACGGCCCTGACGATGCGCACGCAGGACGATCCGCGGACCCAGTAATCCTCAATTCGAGCGATCCGAGGACCGGGTGATTTCTATCCGATCTCCTTGCGCGGCGACGCCTGCAGGGCAAACTCCGTAAGTTCCACCGTCATGGGATAACGGTTGAACGGCGTGATCAGGTAGAGGCCGTTGAAGTACGACAGGACGGACTCGATGAGTTCCCGTGCGATCGCGATGCCCTCCCGCCGGGCTTTTCTCCCCCGGTCCAATCGGGCCATGCGCGCGCGCACGTCGTCGGGCACGACAAATCCCGGCACCTCGTTGTGGAGGAACTCTGTGTTGCCACCGCTGACCAGCGGCATGACGCCCGGCAGAATGGGTACGCCGGTATCCCGGGTCGCCTGGTATAACTGCCTTGCCTGGCGGCGGTCGAAGAGGGGCTGCGTCATGATCATGTCGGCGCCGGCTTCGACCTTCCTTTCCAGCCTCCTGATCCTTCTTTCCAGGTTGGGTCCGTTGGGGTCGAAAGCCGCCGCCACGGTAAACGCGGTCCTCCCGTTCAGGACGCGCCCCGAGAATCCCACCCCCTCGTTCATTCGCTTGATCAACCGGATGAGTTCGACGGATGAGACGTCGTACACGTTGCTCGCTCCCGGCTGATCGCCGAATTTCACGGGATCGCCCGTGACGGCGAGGACGTGGTCGATGCCCAGGGCGTGCAGGCCCAGCACCTGGGACTGCAGGCTGGCCAGGTTCCGGTCGCGGCAGGTGATGTGCAACAGCGGCCGAATACCGGCTTCCTCCTTGACGATCTGCCCCACGGCCATGTTGCTGATCCGCGTGACGGCCAGGGAATTGTCGGCCATGGTAAGGGCGTCGGCGCCGGCCGCTTTCAGTGCCCTGGCGCCCCGCACGATAGGTTCGTGATCCAGGTCCCGGGGCGGGTCGAGCTCGACGATGACGGTCACCCGCTTGTGGACCAGGTCCACGATCGTCGGCTCGGCCGCCGGGGGCTTGCGGGGCGGGCGTGCCGGACGGGCCGGTCGGGCCGGAGCATGGACTTCCACGGGGACGACCTTCTTGCGCGTGACGATCTCCCGGCCTTCCAGCGCCTGGGCCATGGCTCGCACGTGCTCGGGCATCGTGCCGCAGCACCCGCCGATCAGTCGCACGCCCTGGTCGCGCAATCGGAGCGCGCTGGTCGCGAAGTACTCCGGAGTCGCCTCGTAGATGAACCGTCCATCCACGTAGACGGGGGAACCGGCGTTCGGAAAGGCGGAAAGCACCAGCCCCTCCGACAGGGGAACCGGCGCCAGGGCGTCCAACAGGCCCTTGGGGCCGCTGCGGCAATTGACCCCCACCACGTCGGCGCCGGCGGCCCGCAGCTGATCGAAAGCCTCCACTACGCCGAACCCGTCGTCCGTCTGCCCATACTGGTCCACGGCGAGCTGGCAGACCGCCGGGAGGCCGCATACCTCCTTGCAGACCGCCAGCGCCCTTTTGAGTTCATCGAGCCGGAGAAAGGTCTCCAGAATGATCGCGTCCGCGCCGCCCATCGCCAAGGCGGAGACCTGCTCCCGGTATACCTGTGTGTAGTCCGATTCGGTGTATTCCTGGTGGGGCAGTCCGCGCGCGGGTCCGACGGCGCCGGCCACGTAGGCGCGGGACCCCGCCGCCTCCCGGGCGATTTCGACGCCCCGGGCGTTCAGAGTTTCCGCCTCGCCTTCCAGGTTGTACTTCGACAGGGACAGGGCATTGGCCCCGAAGGTATTGGTTTCGATCAGGCCGGCGCCTGCGTCCACGTATTCTTCGTGGATCTTCCGGATCAGATCGGGCCGGCTCAGGTTGATCTCGTCGAAGCAGACCTCCATGGGCACGCCTCGGGCGTACAGCATGGTACCACTGGCGCCGTCCGCCACCAGCATGGAAGACCGGAGATGGCCGAGGAGGGATGTGTTCATGGGAGGGGATCCGTTAGCGCCGTGGGCGGGACCCGGAATGCCAGGCTCCGTCCGCCGTTCCATGGTGCTGCACAGGGCCGCCGCTCAGTGGCGTTGCACAGGGGCCGCCGTTCTGCACGTATCCATGCGCCCGGTTCAACGGCCGTTGTTCAACGCGTACCGCCGTATCGCCCAGGCAAAGCCGTTCTCGTGATTCGGCGGGGCGATGACCAGGCCCTGCGCCCGGCCCGCATCCTTGACCGCGTCGTGAGCATTGTCCATGATCACGCCCAGGCCCGCGTTGAACAGCATGGGCAGGTCGTTGTCGCCGTCTCCGACGGCCATCACGTGATCCATGGATATCCCATGCTCGCGCGCAACGAACTCGACGGCGACCTTCTTGTTGACGTCGGCGTGCATGGCTTCGATCCGGTCCGGGTTCGTCTTGACGAGATAGAGGCGGGATGCGAAACGGGCCTTCAGTTCCGCCAGGACCGCCTCGCGCCGGTCCAGGCCCGGCAGGATCAGCATCTTGGGCGGCGGCGGATAATCGCCCTGTCTCAGTCTCGTCATAAGGTCGTCGTCCAGGTCGACGGCGGCGCGGCTTTGCTCCTCTATCGATGCGATGGAAGGGGTGTATTCGTTGGCGATCACACTGTCCAGGGGACCGGTCTCCGTCACGCGCAGCCAGCTGTACACGAAGTTGAAGCCGTTTACTTCGATGAAGTCGAGCAGGTCCAGGAAGGTATCCCGCTGTATCCGCTTTTCGAAGAGCAAGGGCCTTCGCCCCTGGCGGACCGGCCCGAGTATGATCCCGCCGTTGTTGGCGATGACGTAGAGCCGGTCGAACACTGGCCGCGCGCCGCTGAAGGGCTCGCTGCTGCGGTCGATGTTGCGGCCACTCACGGAGCTCACGACCAGGCCTTGGGCGAGGGCGGCTTCGATGGCGCGCAGCCCCTCGGGGGAGGGTTTCCCGTCGGGCAACAGCGCCGTGTCGTCCTGGTCGAAGGCGATCAGCTTGATTTCAGGAGTTTCGTCGTTGGCTTTCGGTACTCTGGCGGCCATGGCGTTCCTTTCCAAACCTTCAGTTTTCTGATTCCCCTATCCTTTTTCTGCTTCACTATCCTTCAGCCGCTTTCTGCCCGATCTTTCAGTCTCTTTCCGAGACTCCCGCCGGGATGGTACCGGGCGAAGTCTTCCCGGGTAAACCCGCGGCCGGCCTTCAGGGCCATGGCGAGCCCGTCGGCCACGGCGAGCTGGCAGGATGTGCTCACCGTCGGTGCGAGTCCAAGGGGACCGGCCTCACCCGCCACGGGCACGTGCAGGATCGCCGCGCTCGACCGGGCCAGATCGGATGACGGGTTCCCTGTGATCGCAATGATCGTCGCGCCGTTTGCGGCGAGGGTTTCCACGGCGGCCAGCAGTTCCTCGGTCTCCCCGCTGTGGGACAGGGCGACGACCACGTCCACTCGTGCCACCTGGCCGCTGTCGCCGTGGTTGCAGTCGGCCGGATCGAGGAAATACGCCTTCGTCCCGGTACTCTGCAACGTCGCCGCCAGCTTGCGGCCGATATGGCGGGACTTGCCCACGCCGGTGACGTGTACGCGCCCGCCCGCGGTTTCCGACTTCCGAATGATCGTGATGGCTTCGTCGAAGTAGGTACCGGACATGCCTTCATGCAGCTTCGCCAGCGCCTCGGCGGTCCGCCCCACCGCGTTCAGTCCGGCGGAGCCGGGGAACGCCGCACCGGGGGACGCCGCGCCCGAAGCTGTTTCGGCGGAATCGGCTCCTTCGGGTTTCACCGTTGCCGTTTCCGCGGCGGCCACTGTTTCGGCCGCGTTCCGAGCAGGGATCGGAGCGCCTTCGTACAGGGCCATCACGTCATCCCGGCTCGATCCGAGTTGCGGGAAAGCCCCTGGGATGCGGCAACATACGGCGCCGCAGGCATTGGCCAGCGATGCGGTATCCTGCAAAGTCAGCCCATGGAAAAGTCCAGCGATCAGTCCGCCCAGGAAGGCATCCCCTGCGCCCGTGGTATCCCGGGCTTCCACGGGCTTCGCGGGCACGCGAATCGTCTGCTTCCCGTCGGTAACGACCGAGCCCTGTGCCCCTTCGGTGATCGCCACCAACCGGGCGCCGTACCGACTGAAAATCCACTCGGCCCGTTCTTCGGAAGTGTCGGCTTCCGCTATCTGCAATGCGGCGGCCTTGGCGGGTTTCACGACGTCGGCGAGACGGAGGGCCTCTTCGAAATCCTCAGCGGATCCGAGTCCGGCCACTTCGATGGCGAAATCCGGCGGGACATCCACGTCGAGCACGGTGGGTACGCCGGCTTCGCGCGCGATGCGCAGCACGGCGATGACGGCGTCCAGCGGGAGCTGGGATATCTCCGTCGTCACCATGGCGGCCGAACGAATGTAATCGTCGAAATGCGTCTCCACGTCCGCGGCCGTGGTCTCCGCGGTCAGGGCGCGGGCCATGTAGATCGCCCGGTCCGCGTCTTCGGCCACATTGACCACCGAAAAGCCGGATGCGCGGCCCTCGATGACCCGTATGGCCGACCGGTCGATGCCGTGGCGGTCCATCTCGTCCCGGATCATCGCGCCGTACCGGTCGTCTCCCTGGAATCCGAAGAGCCCGGCGGGGACCCCCATCCGGGCCGTCCAGGCCAGGTGGTTCAGCGTCACCCCGCCCGCTATCTCGGTCACGACCGAGCCTGCTTCATCCGGCAGGATATAGGTTTTCTCCTCCGGTCCCGCGATCCGGTTCACCCGGTAGATCACGTCCACGACGTTGCTTCCGATGCCCACTACGCGACGAGTCCGATCGATCTCACCAAACACGAAGTCCCGCCTCCAAGTTACCGCAGCATTGCAGGTGTCGTCAAAACGCGGAGTCTTAAATCGTCATCCATGATCAAAACAAGAATCAACACATGCTTTAGTTATGTGCCGTCTATAAAATCGAGATACAAACGACTGGGTTGGATGCCCGTGTTGTTTTGGTACTTTCCACTTTCATAGGTCTCGAAATCGCCATCCAGCGTGTGATAGTAAATCTGGCAGATTTCCACGTTCGGATAGATCCTGATGGGCCGGACACAGAACATCTCCAAAGTCCAGTAGCCAGCAAATCCCACATCGCCGAAACCTGCGGTTACGTGTACAAAAAGCCCCAATCTGCCTACTGATGACCGCCCCTCTAGCATGGGAACGTAATTATCCGTCCTGGTAAATTCCGCTGTCCTGCCAAGATAAAGTGTTTGGGGGCACAACTCGTACCCTTCGTCCGAGATCTGAATGGATCGCGTGCGGTTTTTCTTCTTCATATCGAGCACGTCATCCTCGTATATCATGAGTTCATTGGCGAGTGAAAGATTGTAACTATTTGGATTGAGCCTGGCCGGATCGAATGGCTCAATAACAATGTCTTTTCCAATGCGCTCGTGAATCATCTTTCCCGATAAGATCACTGCGATAGTCCTTATTGGGTATAAATCGTTTCGATACATCGAGGTGCGCATTTCAGCATGCTTGCGGTACGGTAGCCACGCAACGCAGGATTCCCGGATGTCCGATCCACATCGATCTTACACGCGGGTCGCAAGATGGTCTCAGCCGCTGTTCACCAGGACGACCGCGACCAGGGTCAGGGCGATGCCGACGTAGGCCGGCCTGCGCACCTGTTCTTTCCAGTACAATATAGCCACGAGCGTGGTGATGACAAGGCCGACCGCGCTTACGAAGGGAAAGACGACCGTGCCGGGAAGGTACTTGAGGGTGAGGACCAGGAGCCAGGTTCCTCCGACGTTGACCGTTCCCAGCAGGACGCTCCACCGCACCTCGGGCAGGCCCGCCCGGATCGGTTTGTTCCAGAGGTAGAAAAACCCCATGATTCCGGATACGGCGAAGAGGGAGAAGAGGTAGAGCGGCATCTGGCTCTGGGGCGCGAGTTCGCTGAAGACCTTCGGGGACAGGTGGCAGAATCCCGTCGTGATGAAGAGGGCCCCGACCAGCCAGGCGACGCCGCGAAGCGACATTTCCGCCTGTCTGCCCACGCCGAGCGTCAGGAGCGGCAGCGCGATGCAGACCGTAATGATTCCCGCGATCTGCGGCGGGTTGGGGATTTCGTACCAGATGACGATGGAACAAAGGATGGGGATCAGGACGGACAGGCGGACGATAGCCAGGGTCACGGCGACCCCGCCCTGCAGAAGCGCCTGGATCAGAAAGCGGAAGGCTACGAAATAGAAGAATCCGCTGGCCGCGCCGATCCACACGGGGGTCCAATGCCAGACCCAGCCCGGGTCTGCGAGCATCAGCAGGCCGGAGATCACGGCGCCCGCGCCATAATTCAGGCTGCCCACCGCCAGGGCATTGCGTCCGTTATGGTGGGCGGACTTCAGAATCAGGCCGAAACACGACGTCACGACGGTCGCCGTGATCAGCAGAAGGAGTCCGAGCGCCGTAGTCTGTTCTCCGTCCGTAGATAACAAGAAGCCGGCGAACGAATACCGCCTCGCCGGCTCCTTGATTCATGATCGCCGAGGATCGGGTTACGGCGTGAAGGCGAAAGTACCCACGTACGCGCTGCGCTTGTTCGGAATGCTCCACGTGGCGATCAGGTCCGAACCACTGTATGCGTGGGCGGCGGTCTGGACCAGCGTGGCCGAAGCGTCCTTCGTGAACGGATCGTACCACACCATGCGGTCGCAGTTGGGCTCGTGATCGGTCGCCAGCATGGTCCGGGTGTTCACGCGAACCTGGCCGTCCACCGAGACGGCATACGCATCCCCGCCTTCGTGACGGAAGGATATGTCGGTGGGCTTCACCGTCTTCACCGTGCCGAAGAGATCGCCATAGCGCGCCGAGAAGGTCTCTTTCAGCGCCTGGCGCTGGGTCGGCGTAGCCTTGCTGTCGATCATCAGTACGGTTTCGCGGGCGTGATGGCCGAGTTGCAGGTTGCCCTTACCGAGAATGACGGCGACGACGGACAGATCGGCCAGCGCCCCTTCACGGATGTGCCATGCCACCACGGCCTGGTTGGCATCACCGCCCGCCTCGGCCGAGTAGGTACAGCCGCCGCCCAGGATGTGGTTGGAGCGCACTTCCACGTAATCGCCGGCAACCGAGGGGGAACCCGCCAGCGCCGGGGATGCCGCGAGGACGATCGCGGCCATGAGTGAGCATACGGTTTTCAGCATGTTTGCCTCCCTGCCTTGCGGTTTATGGCGTCGGATTTCGCGGGTCAGCGCATCCGGCCCGGTAAATTCATCGCGTAGCCGGCGGCCAGGTTCGAAGGCAGATCGCTGCCCTTGTCCTGATCAATATCGATTGAACGCGAAAAAGATCCGCGGTATATTCTACCGTACCAGGAACATCTCAGTATATTCAATATATGTTCTTCCCGCCCTTCAAGTCAATCGCAAATCGAATCAATCGCGGGAACGGTCCGGCCTCTCCGGCGGCCGGTCTTAACCAGTATCAGATCTGAATCGGCGCAAGGCCCGACCAATGCCGGCACCTGTGGCGGCTTCAACCGGTACGCGGCCTTCCCGGACCTTCTGCCAAAGGAAAGGAACATGGAATACAGAGCACTCGGTGAATCGGGACTGACGGTATCGGTCGTCGGCATGGGCTGCTGGCCCATGGCCGGCGTCGGGTGGACCGGAATCGACGACAACGCCTCCCTGGCAGCGCTTGAGGCGGCCATGGACGGCGGCATCACCCTCATCGACACCGCCTACATGTACGGGCGCAGCGGCGAGTCGGAAAGGCTGGTTGGACGGGCCATCGCGGGCAGACGCGACCGGATCGTCCTGGCGACGAAATGCGGCCTGTACTGGGACGGCGCCGCGTTGCTTCGCGACAGTTCGAGGAAGCGCGTTCTGGAGCAGGTCGAAGAGAGCCTGCGACGGTTGAATACCGACTACATCGACCTGTACCAGGTGCACGCGCCGGACGAGGACACGCCTTTCGAGGAAACGGCCGTAACCCTCGCCGAGCTGAGGGAGCAGGGCAAGATCCGGGCGATCGGCGTGAGCAATTACGACGTTGCCCAGATGAAAAGTTTCGCAAGCCATGCGCCGCTGCACTCGGACCAGCCGCCGTACAACCCGCTGATCCGCGACATCGAGGCGGAGATCCTGCCGCACTGCCGGGAAAACCGCATCGGCGTAATCTCCTACTGGCCATTGTACAAGGGATTACTGACCGGGAAGTACGGACGCGGCCACCGGTTTCCGGAAGGCGACTCCCGAAACGAAGATCCCCGGTTCCAGGGCGAAGCACTGGACCGTACGCTCGATACGCTCGACCGGTTGAAGCCGATAGCGGACGAATACGGCAAGTCACTCGCCCAACTCATCATCCACTGGACGGCCCGCCAGCCCGGGATCACGTCGGTCCTGTGCGGGGCGACGCGGCCGGCACACGTGGAACAGAACATCGACGCGGTAGGCTGGGAACTGTCCGATGAGCACCGCAGGCAAGTCGACGAGATCATTGCCGGGCTGGGTGGATAGGTGGAGAACGGCAGGTTGGCAGCCGACGGGCACGCTCGCCGGACCATGCGGACCATGCACGCCACGGGCATCGGAAGAACGTCAGTCGGACAGTGGGCCGGGGGCGAGGACCGGCTTTGGCCTGGCGGCCGACGGGTCTAGTTCGCCAACGCGCCGCTCGCGATCGAGCGGATCTTCTTGACCATAGAACGAAAACCGTTGCTTCGGCTCGGACTGAGGTGGGAAGCCAGGTCCAGCCGGTCGAAGATGCCCTCGATGTCGGCGTCGAGGATCTGCCGCGGCGTCTTGCCGGAATAGACCATGAGCAGGATGGCCACGAGGCCGCGGACGATGTGGGCATCGCTGTCGGCGTCGAAGGTGATGGTCGGCGGCAGGGTATCCGCGACGTGGGGCACGAGCCACACCTGGCTCACGCATCCCTTGACCTTGTACGCTTCCGTCTTGTAGGCATCATCCAGGGACGGAAGCTTCTTTCCCAAGTCGATGATCTCCTGGTAGCGCTCTTCCCAGTCGTCCAGGTATTCGAAGTCTTCCAGCACTTCTTCTATCGTCGTGTCAAGCGTCACGATAGCGCTTCCTCCCTGCGGATCCAGCCAGTCAGACCAGTCTTGTCTGGTCTGCCCGGTGCGTGGTTCAACCCGGCGCACCCGGTCCGCGGATCATGCCCTTTCCGCAGCCCTGCTCAACTCGCTCCCAGCAGCAACATGGCCGAAACCCCGGCGGCCGCGCCCGATACGAAGAGGTTCCACTGGCGGTGCGGCGTTCCCAGGATCCGCAGGATCACGAAGGCCACGGCCGCGAAGATTGCCACGATCATCAACTGGCCCAGCTCCAGTCCGATATTGAAGGACAGGAGCGGCACGACGATCGATTCTTCCATGCCGAGCAGCGCCCTCAGGTAGTTCGAGAAACCCAGGCCGTGGATCAAGCCGAAGAACAGGGCCAGTCCATAGCTCGTCTTCCGGCCGATTTTCCCCTCGAACGGCCTGTAGACGTTCATCAGGCAGGTCGCCAGGATCGTCACGGGGATGAGCGTTTCGACCAGGTCCGACGGGACCAGGACAAGGCGGAGCGTGGCCAGCGCCAGGGTAATCGAGTGCCCGACCGTGAAAGCCGTGACGAGCAAGAGCACCGAACGCCACCGGTTCAGCGGATAGGCGGCGCATAGGGCGATGATGAAAACGATGTGGTCGTAGGCGTTCAGGTCCGAAATATGGTCGAAACCGAGTTGCAGATAGACCTGGAATTCGGACATCGTCATGCCCCGAAACGCACCGTCCCCGTGACGGTTTTCTTACTCAGGTTGACGTATTTCTTCTCGCCGCCGATTTCGAACCGCATCACGTTGGCCTGCGTGTCGAACATATCAATCAGGATCCGGTTCTCGACCTCGATCGTCTCCACGCGGTCCACACCCGTAATCTGCACCAGGCAGGCCGTGGCGTCAAGCGCGTCCTCCATGCCGACGTAGGTCAGTTGCCGGTCTACGTCGTTGACTCGAAAGGCCAGCCGGGAGGCCAGGTAGTCCGACACGTGCCGGTCACGGTCCTCCCGGGCCTGATCGGTCCAGAGCCTGAGCCGGGGGCCGCCCTCGGCCACGATGGCCTCCTCCAGGTCGTCCGTGAAGATCCGCACGGACACGTCGAGGCGCGCTTCGTCCGCGTTCCACTTGACCCGCGCGATGCTCACGTAGAACACGTGGGCCCGCGCAACGGACGGACGCAGAACCGCAGACGGATCAAGGACCGGGACAGGTTCGATCACGGGAACGAACAAGAGGCAGAGGAAGATCCTGAGCGTCGTCATCGCCCCCTTCCTACTGCGCCTTTTCGTCCCTGAGGCCGTACTTGTCGATCAGGTAGATCAACGTGGCGATGGACGCGCCGCCCAGTTCCAGCTCCCGGCGGTTCACCGCTTCGAAGACGTCGGTGGGCGCGTGATGGTAGTCGAAAGCCCGTTGCGAGTCGGGGATGAATCCGATGGTCGGGGTGCCCGTCTCCCTGCGGAGCGGATTGATGTCCGCGCCACCGCCGCCCTTGTTGATGTAGGCGATCGTGTTCTGGGGAAACAGAGGCAGCCACGAGCGGAACCTTTCGAGGACGTCATCGTCGACGGACGCGCCGAATCCCCGCGGACTGAAGCCGCCCGCGTCGCTCTCGAGGGCGATCAGGTGCTTCTCGCCCGTTTCCTTCGCTACCTCGGCGTACTTGAGGCCGCCGCGGAGGCCGTTTTCCTCGTTCATGAAAAGGACGGCCCGAATGGTGTGCCGGGGCCGGATGCCCAGTTTCTGGAACGTCCGCAGCACGCCGAGGGAGTGGACCACACCCGCGCCGTCGTCGTGGGCGCCCTCAGCCACGTCCCATGAATCGAGGTGGCCGCCCACCAGGATGATCTCGTCCGGCCGTTCGCTGCCCCGGATCTCGCCGATCACGTTGTGCGAAAGGGCGTCGGGGTGCCACTTGCTGGACAGGTGCATATAGAGTCTGGCTTCGGGCTGGTCCTCGAGCACCCGGACCAGGCGGTCGGCGGACTGGAAGCCCAGGGCCGCGGCGGGGATGCGCTCGACGTCTTCGAGATAGCGCAGGCCGCCTGTATGGGGCGCGTCGTCGAAGTTCGAGGCGACGGAGCGGATCACCACGCCCGCGGCGCCGAACTTCGCCGCCTGGGACGGACCGGCGAAACGCTGGTCCACGGCCCCGCCGTAGCCGGGCCCGGTCGCGATCACCGTCTGGTCGAAGGGCCGGTTGTAGAAGACGATCTTCCCTTCAACGGCCTCGCGGCCGAGCTCTTCCACTTCCTCGAGGGAGTGGACCACGACCACCGGGGCCGTGATCCCCGTCGGTGCCGTCGGCACCGATCCTCCGATGGCCAGAGCGCGCAGCTCTATCATGCCTTCCTCGACGTCGACGATCCGCACCTGCTCCGGACCGCCCCGTTCCCAGTGGGGCACCATGACTTCCTGCAGGTAGACCCGGTCGAACCCGTAGTCCTCCATCACCTCTTTGGCCCATGCCACGGCGCGCTCCGCGCCTTCCGAACCGCTGAGCCGCGGTCCGATGTTCTTGCACAGATCTTCTAGGAGGTAGTACATCTCTCCCGAGGTCAGCCGTTCGTTGAAGATCGCGGTGACGGTCTTTTCGTCCTCGGTCTGGGCGCGGGCTTCGTGCGTATCGACAAGCGAATAAGAGAGGGCAAGACAGAGGGTGAGGAAGGAGAACAGGATTACGCGGCGCGCGACCCCGGTTGCGGCATCCTGATAGGGGAACAGCATGAAGGCCTCCGTATTGTTTCGAAATATAGATGGAACTAAAGACGTACCCGGTCCGTGACGGTCACCGGGTCAGTTCCCAGCCCAGATGGGCGATTTCGGTTGCGATCAGTTTCTCCCACGCGAGTTCCACCGCGGCCGGGGAGCCGGGCGTGGAGATGACCACCGTGTTGCGGTACACGCCCGCGGTGGCGCGGGACATCATTGCCGCGGAACCGACCTGGTCATAGCTGAGCATGCGGAAAAGCTCGCCGAACCCGGGCAGGGGCTTTTCCAGTTTGCGGTTCAGTACGTCGAAGGTCCGGTCCCGCCGGGAGATGCCGGTGCCCCCGTTGAAAATAACGATCTGGATGTCCTCACCCGTGCAGTCCTCGAGGGCGGCTTCGACCTGGTCCGGTTCGTCCCGGATCAGGCGGTAGCCGGCGACGCGGTGGCCCGCTTCCTCAATGCTCGTCCGGAGGTAATTGCCGTTGACGTCCGTTTCCGGCGTGCGGGAATCGCTCACCGTAACGACAGCGACACCCACGGGCCCGCGAACGGCCGCTTGGGACTTGTGGAATGAGGTGCTCTTCAATGACATGAGACCGGATACTACAGCACGTCCTGCAGCCGCAGTCCCTGTTTCTTCAGGAACGGCATCAGCCCCATCTTCGTGACCGTCCGCAGGGCGCTGACGGACATCTTGATGCGCACCGTGCGTCCCAGTTCGGGCACGTAGATACGCTTCAACTGGAGATTAGGATACTGGCGCCGCTTGGTCTTGTTATGGGCATGGGATATGTTGAAGCCGACCAGGGGCCCTTTTCCGGTCAACTTGCATTTTCTCGACATGGGATAAACCTCCAGGAACGCCGCTACCGCGTCTCCCGGTACATCACGTGCCGCCGCAGCGTGGGATCGTACTTCTTGATTTCGATACGGGCGGTCGTATTACGCCGGTTTTTCTTGGTGTAGTAGCAATGCGCGCTTTCCGTGCTCTTGAGTTTTACGAGGTCACGGTTTTTGCTCTTGGCCATGCTGTACTCCTGACGAACAGATCTTCAGAATGCCGGTTTTGCCATTCAGGCGATGAAATCTAATGGGCCTGCGCGGGAAAATCAAGGAAATAAAACAAATCCCGCAACGCCGGTCTTGCGGATCACAACGAGCCGCCGGCCCTATGCCTCGTCCATGGCACAGGCTTTCAGTTCTTCCAGCGACACGAACTCCAGGGCCATGATGTGGGTGGCGCTCAGCACCACCGGCGGCGCCGCGCCCGCGTCGTAGGCCTCTTTCCAGCGGTTCACGCACACGCACCAGCGGTCGCCGGGTTTCAGGCCCTGGAAGCCGAAGGCGGGTACGGGCGTGCTGAGGTCGTTTCCCGCCGCCTTCGAAAACACCAGGAACTCCTCGGTCATCACCGCGCAGACGGCGTGGACGCCCGCGTCGCCCGATCCGGTATTGCAGGCTCCGTCGCGGTAGAACCCGGTCAGGGGATCCGTCGAACAGCCCGTGAGTGTTCCGCCGAGTACGTTCATGAGCAACTTGAGTCCAGGCAGCCGATTACCGCGGACCGAGCAGACCGAACGGGCCGAACGGACCGAATGGACCGAATGGGTCGAATGGGTCGAACGGGCCGGATGGGCCGGTCCGGCGGCCGTCGGACGGAGTGAACGGGAATCAGTCTACAAGTCGAACAGGTAGGCCAGCTTGACTACCAGCGTCCGGTCCAGCGGGTCGCCGAGCAGGGTTTCCCCTACGTCCTCGTTGTCGCGCCGTTCGTTGTACACGACAAAGAGATTGCTGCCCGGGCTGATGATGTAGTTGAACCGGAAATTCGACACGAACCGGTCCTGCTGGGTGTCCCACTGCACCAGCGTACTGAGCGACAGGTCGGGCGAGAATGAGTAGCTGGAACGGACGCCGAAGATGTGGGCCGTGACCTCCCGTTTCCTGTCCCCGACGTCGGTGAGCGTCACGTCGTTGAGCTCGTACCTGGGTCCGAAGGTAAACTTCGACCCGGCGCGCAGTCCGCCCTCGAGATTCAGCGAACGCCGGTCGCCGTTGATGTACTGGCCCAGGATGAGCTGGAAATCGGCGAACAGGGGCTTGCTCAGGTTCGTCGTGTAATGCATGCGCGAAGACGCGTCCGTGTAATTCCCCGCGGGGAGCTTGACGCCCAGAATAGGGCGCGTGTCTTCGCTGATCCGCCGGAAGGCGCGGTCCAGCGTGATTCCCGCCTGTTCGCCGCCAGTGAAGAACAGCTCCCAGTGATAGTGTTCCCGACGGGTCAGCTGCGTACCGTCGTCCCCGAAAGTGGCGCCTATCACGATATGGGGGAAGTACCGGCGGACGATGCTGTTTGTGGGTTCGGGCGTGAAGAACGCACGGGCCGAGACCTCGTGGAATCCCCCGAAATTCCGGGCCAGGCTCCGGCGGCTGAAGAAGCCCATGCCGGGACTGAAGAATTCGGATACGCCCATGTACAGGCCCTCGAACTGCCACAGGGGTCCGTTCCAGCGCGACCACAGCCTTCCCGCGAAGCCCGATTCGCTGTCCTCACCCGCCTGGTAGGTGGTGCCGGCCAGGAATCCGCTGACGGCCAGCTTGGGACCGATGGCCAGGTTGAAGTCGCCGCCGGCCGCCCGGTTGTAGTCGCCGCCGCCGATCCGCTGGTTGGTGACGATGAATCCCACGTTGGATTTCTCGCCCACGTCCTGGCTGATCCGCGCCACGGCGTAGATGTTGTCCTCGATCTTGGATTCACCGAATCGCTCGTCGCCGGTCCGCATGAGCAGAAGCCCCAGGTTCGTGCGGCCGGCCTTGCCCGTCAGGCGGCCGCCACCGGTGATGGGCACCTGCCTTAGCGCGCCGGTACCATCGCGCGCCAGGCCGATGTTGCGGCTGTAGAAGAGTTCCGTCTCCCGGGCCACTCCGAAGCGGAAAAGCCCGCCGTTCTCAAGGAAGAAGGCGCGTTTCTCGGGGAAGAACAGGTTGAACTGCGTAAGGTTGACCTGCGCGTCGTCCACCTCCACCTGGGAGAAGTCCGTGTTGTAGGTCAGGTCTAGGGACAGGTTGTTGGTCAGGCCGTACTTGACGTCCACACCGCCGTCGAAGTCGTCGTCCCGCTTGGTCGTGCCCGGGTCGTAGGTCCACGTAGCCCCGCCCAGGGAGTAAGGCGTAACCTGCAAGTAGCGGTGGTCGTGCCGCGTGAGGTTCATGCCCGACAGGGTCCCGGCCACGGACACCTGGGAGATGTTGAAGGGACGGATGACCGGCGCCCAGAAGGACTGTTCGTTGCGGCGGCGGATCTGGCGCTCCAGGTTGATCCCGAAATCGACGTCTTCCCCGGTTTCGAAGCGCAACGTGCTCCAGGGAATGGCCATCTCGGCGTACCATCCCTCTTCGTTCCTGGAAGTATACACGTCCCACACGCCGTTCCAGTCCGTCAGGATGTTGGTGTTGAAGCGGCCCTCGGACCGGCCCTCGTTGCGCACCTGGGCGTCATAACGGGCACCGTCGGGATTGGTGGCGAAGAGGATCCCGTTCTGCCGGTCCATGAACGTATCCAGGATGATCTGGAAGTAGTCGTCGTCGGCCAGGTCGCCGTCCCGGGCCATCTGGGTGGCGATGATCTGGGAAGGGTCCGAGTCGTAGGCCCAGACGCCGATGTACAGCGTCTGCTCGTCGTATAGGACCCGCACCTCGGTCCGCTCGGACGCCGGCTGGCCCTCGTCCGGCCGTTGCTGGGTGAAACCGCTGGCAGCCAAGGCGTTCTGCCATATGCCCTCGTCCAGGACGCCATCCATGTGCAGCGCTTCCAGGATGCGAAGAGGAACGATCTCCCGCTCCTGTGCGGACGCGGAGCCGGTGGTCTGCGTAGCCAGCAGCCCGACCATGCAGCATACGATCGCCGCACGTCTAAAACAGAAGGTGGTCAGGGCGCGCGGGAACACGCGAGAACTGTACATCTTTCTATTCCTCCATGGGCTGCCCGAATGGAACGGACAGGCTGAACGTAACATTCCGACCCGGATTATCGGTAAAATAGCGGAACCGGCTCAGGTAGTCCCGGTATCGCTTGTTGAACAGATTGTGTACACCGAATTGCATGCGTACGAGCTGGTCGGCCACGGCTAACTCCCCATGCAGGTTTACGTCGAAGAGGTTGTAACCGGCCGGCGGATCCGCATAGTCGATGCCTTCGGGAAAATCCTCCTGCCGCAGGACGAAGCGGCCTTCGAACCCTATCCCGGCTTCCAGCAGGCGCCCGGCGGCGGGCAGGCGGAAATTCAGACCGGCTATCAACCGGGTGGGTGGCATCTGGTACAGAGGTTCGTTTTCCGCCGTGTTTCGTCCGCGGACGAGGGAGGCGGACAGATATGCACCCATGTACCGCGTCGTGTCGTACTCCAAGTATCCGTCGAATCCCTGAATCACCGCGTCGGACTGAACATAGTTGAATTTGGGGAACGCGCCCCGAATTGTCAACACGAGATCGCCTGCCGGCAGCAGCGAGATGAAGTTTCGGTAGCTCGATCGAAAAAAACCCAGTTCGCCGCGACCCCGATCCCCCCGGTACCGCAGGGTGAGATCCGTGTTCAGGTTCGATTCCGTATCCAGTTCCTTGTCTCCGATCTCGAACTGCGCCGTACCGTGATGAACGCCATGGCTGTACAGCTCGTTCACCCCGGGCGGCCGCCAGGCCCGGCCTACGTTGGCGGCGACGGCCAGGGCCGGGGTCATCTCGTGGATCAAGCCGAGAACCCCCGTCATGTTGCGGTAGGTGTAAATACCCCCCTCGACGATCTCGGTAGCGCGCCGGCCTGCGTTCGAGTAGATCTCCGTCCAGCGATAGTCGTATCGCAAACCTGTTTCTATCGTGGTCTTGCCTTTCGTCCACGATTCCAAGGCAAACACGCCTAAACTGTAGGCCTGGAAGTCGGGAATGAGGAACCCCGTGCTGAACCGCGCGTTTCGTTGACGCATGCCGCTGACGCCGACCTTTCCGTACCAGTTTCCAAAGTTGCGGTGGTGGAAGATCACTTCGCCGCTGTGCGTCTGCAATCCCAGGTCGAATCCGGGTCTTGTCGGCGTACGGCCGCCCCGGGCGTGGGCGTCCCACTCCTCCCGCCGGTTGTACTGCTGACCGTACCGCAGCTCGAGATTGCCCAAGCGCTCGAAACGTACCGTGGATCGTACGGACAGAAGATCGTGGTCCACCCGCTGGCGCGGATTGCCGATTTCGTAGGTGAAAGAACCCGCGATTCCCGGCTCGCCCCGCTCGATGGCCCGTCTCAGGTCAGTAGTGTTGCCGATGTGGGCGCCTTTGTAAATCCCCAACCAGGTACCGAAATGACTGAAATAGGCCTCCGTGTCAACCCGGTCCGTCGTAAGGCCCAGCGCCACCGAATAGTTCCGTTCGTCGAATCCGGAATTCCGTATGACGTGCAACGGCGCCCGGGCGTCGCCCGCGCGGCGCAGACTCCCCTGCACCCGCCACTTGAGTCCTACGGAGCGGCGGAGCGCGCCCTGCACGAGGAGGGAAGCCGCCCCCTGCCTGTTATTGGAAAAGAGATTCGTGTTGAATCGGCCGCCCATACCTGGATCCACGGGCAGTTCCGGCGGTTCGATGCGGATTACGCCCCCGATGGCGCCGGCGCCGTACTGCACGCTGGCGGCGCCCTTGAGCACCTCGATGCGGGCAGGGGCAAAGGGGTCGATCTCCGGCGCGTGGTCACCGCCCCACTGCTGCCCCTCCTGGGTAACACCGGCATTGAGTATCAGCACCCGTGCGCTGTGGACTCCACGCACCACGGGCTTCGAAATGGCTGGTCCCGTGGTGAGGGAGGTTACGCCCGGCAGGGACTCCAGCGTTTCGCCCAGCGTCTGTCCCCGGCGTTCTTCCAGGGCGGAAGAGGGCAGGACGAGGATGGACTGGCTGGACCCGGTGAGTTCGCCCGCAAGGTCCCGGTCGCCGGTGACGGTGACCTCTTCGCCGATAAGGGCCTCCGGCTCCATGGTTACTTCAAGCACGGGGAACCTGTTTTCGGTGACAAGTATCTCGCTTCGGATCGTCCTGTAGCCGACAAATCGGAATTCGATCGCATGTTTGCCCTGCGGAACGCTTTCCAGGCGGAAAACGCCCCTTTCGTCTGTAAACGCACCGATCTCGAGTGCGGGCAGGACGACGGTCACCGCCGGCATCGGCTCGCCGGCCTCGTTCAACACCTTGCCGCTCACCGTGGCAGCCCGCGCTTCTGACGGTAGTAAGAGGCAGGACACGGCTGTCGCCAGGATGGCGCACAGTACTTTCATTGCTTTCATTTGGAAACTCTCCAAGCCCGCGATTACAGGGAATAGGCCGCGGCCGTGTCCGGTCTACGAATAGGCCGCGGCCGTGTCCATACTACGTCCGCACTTCGACTTCGAAGGTCACTTCGATGTCCGTCTCGTCGCTCGGGGTCACGCCGTCCTTGGGTGCGTCATCGTAGTGACTCTGAACGATCCGGAACTGACCGTTCCGCGCGTTAGCCGGAACAGTAAGCGTGAATCTGACTCCGACGGGATGATCTACGCCCGAATTCGTCACGTAATCGGATTCCTTGTCCGCATAGGCAACGGTGGCTGGTGCAAACCCCCCAAGGGTATGAAAGAACAACTGGTGGGCCTCGGCTTCCTCCTTCACCTCCTCGGTGATGTCCTCCGGCGGGCTTTCCGTCTCGTTCAACTCCTGTATCACGCCGTCGTAAACCGTACCCGCGTTTACGACGATCTTGCCCACGACCGGCGCGTTTCCGCCTTCGCCGTCCAGATCCTGGAACTGCGCGGTGACCGGCGCTCCCCCGCCCTGGGGCGTAAGCGTGATTCTGAGCGTCGTGATGAGCTCTACTTCACCGGGACCATGGTCATGATCATGATCGTCCTCTTCATGTTCTTCCGGATCGTCGGGACCCATCGGATTAGAGTCATTATCGTCGGCGCAGGAAAACGTCAGCGCGGCGGTGAACACCGCGGCGGCCATGACGGACAGTATGTTCCAGCGATACTTCAACATTTTGGCTTCTCTTCCTTGGCTGTGCTGCGTGAAGTAAAGTGATCTGATTTTTAAATAAGAGGGATCAGGTACAGCGATCCGCGGATCGGTTCCGGTCCGGACAACCCTGACAGGTAACCGCGGGTCCTGTTACTGATTTCGGTGCTGACTGACGCAGGCGAACTCCGAGCCGTTGACTGGGACCAGCCCCGACCATCTGTGTGGATTCGTCCGGGCCGTATCGATACGGCCGGCGATTCGAACGGTCTGAACGGTCTGACCGATCTGAATGGTCAGATCGGTCAGAACAGTCTCAACAGTCAGATCGGTCAGAACAGTCTGGACATATAATCAGGGATGTCCGGAAGGGGACACGGCCGCTCCTGAAGGACTCAGGCAATCGGCCGGAGACCCGGAGCATGCAGGCTGTCGGGTCAGGGAAGAGGCGGCGCACGGTTTCGGTGCTGCTCGACCTGAATTCGAGGGTAACCGGGTTGCGATGCAGCGGCCACGGGGCCGACAAAATCGTAGTCCGGGAGGGTAGGAGATGACTTCTCAAGCACCGCGGAGGACGCGGTGGCGAAAAGGCAGATCTGGCAGTGGTCCACATGTCCGGCGTCGGTCTCCAACTCATCGCAGTCGTGCGGGGGACTGGTGAAAAACACGGCAAATGCGATGACGCAGGAAAGCGTGAGGAGTTTCATGGAAGACCCGTCACCATGTGGCTTGATCTGTCAAAGAAATGGAACAGTCCGACTGAATTCCAGTTACGTGAACATGAACGGTGAGCGCTGGTTCGTCAAGTGGTTCCTTCTCTGCCGCCGAAGGGCACCGCGCTGTGCATATTACGGTCGCCTCACGCTAGAAACAGGCCGCAGTCCGTGCGCGCGGGCAAGCTTGATACCCGTGCGTCTTCTATTCCTCCATGGACATCCCGAAAGGCAGGGACATGCCGAAAGTAACGTTGCGGCCCGGATTGTCAATGAAGTACCTGAAACGGCTCAGATAATCCCGGTACCGCTGGTTGAACAGGTTGCGAATGCCGAATTGCACGCGCACGGGCTGGTCGGCCACGGCGATTTCAGCGTGCAGGTCCAGGTCGAAGAGCTCGTAGCCGGCCGGTGGATCCGCGTAGTCGATGCCTTCGGGGAAGTTGTTCTGCCGCATGACGAAGCGGCCTTCGAACCCGATGCCGGCGTCAAGGAGCCGTCCACCGGTGGGCAGGTGGAAACTCAGGCCGGCGATGAACCTGGTGGACGGCATCTGGTACAGGGGCTGATTCTCCACGGTGTTTCGTCCCCGGACGAACGAGGCGGACAGATGGGTATCAATGTGCGGCGTCAGTTCGTACTCCAGGTACCCGTCGAAGCCCTGGATCACCGCGTCGGACTGGACATAGATGAATTTGGGGAACGCCCCGCGTATCGTCAAGACCAGATCGTCCGCCGGCAGCAGCGAAATGTAGTTGCTGTAATGGGAACGGAAGAGCCCCAGTTCGCCGCGGCCCCTGTCTCCCTGGTAGCGCAGGGTGAGATCCGTGTTCAGACTCGACTCCGTTTGCAGTTCTTTGTCCCCGATTTCGAACTGCGCCGTGCCGTGGTGGACGCCGTGGCTGTACAACTCGTTCACCCCCGGCGGCCGCCAGGCCCGGCCGACATTGGCTGCGACGGCCGTATTCGGGGTCAATTCGTAGATGAGGCCAAGCACACCGGTCATGTTACGGTAGGTGAATATGCCCCCCTCGACGATCTCGGTGGCGCGGCGGCCCGTGTTCGAGTAGATCTCCATCCACCGGTAGTCGTAACGCAGGCCCGTCTCCACCGTCGTCTTTCCCTTCGTCCAGGATTCCAGGGCGAACACGCCGGCACTGTAGGCCAGGAAATCGGGAATGAGAAATCCGGTACTGAAGCGCTTGTTCTCCTGGCGCATGCCACTGATACCGAATTTCCCGTACCAGTTGCCGAGGTTGCCGTGCTGGAAGATCGCGTCGCCGCTGTGGGTCTGCAGTCCCTGGGAGAACCCGGGCCTCGCCACCCCGCCGCTTCTGGCGTGTGAGTCCCACTCCTCCCGCCGGTTGTACTGCTGTCCGTACCTGAGTTCGAGATTGCCCTTCCCCTCGAATCGTACAAGAGATCGAACGGACAGGAGATCGTGGTCCACCCGCTGGCGCGGATTGTCGATTTCGTAGGTGAAAGAGCCTACGATGGTCGGTTCGCCCCGCTCGATGGTCCTTCTCAGGTCCGTTGTGTTGCCGATGTGGGCTCCTTTGAAGATCCCGATCCAGGTGCCGAAATGGCTGAAATAGGCCTCCGTGTCCACGCGGTCCGTCGTATAGCCCAGTGCCACCGAGTAGTCCCGCTCGTCGAACCCGGAATTCCGTATGACGTGGACCGGCGCTTGGGCGTCACCGGCCCGCCGCAGGCTGCTCTGCACCCGCCACTTGAGTCCCCCCGGTCGCCGCAGGGCACCCTGCAGGAGGAGGGAACCCGCGCCCTGTCTGTTGTTTGAGAACAGGTTGGTATTGATCCGGCCGCCCAGGCCCGGTCTCGTGGGCAGTTCCGGCGGTTCGATGCGGATTACGCCCCCGATGGCGCCGGCGCCGTACTGCACGCTGGCGGCGCCCTTGAGCACCTCGATACGGGCCGGGGAAAAGGGATCGATCTCAGGGGCGTGGTCTCCGCCCCACTGCTGGCCCTCCTGTGTAATGCCGGCATTGAGTACCAGGACCCGGGCGCTGTGGACGCCTCGCAGCACCGGCTTCGAAACGGCGGGACCCGTGGTCAGGGTGGATACGCCCGGCAGGGATTCCAGCGTCTCGCCCACCGTCTGGCCCCGGCGTTCTTCCAGGTCGGACAGGGGCAGAACAAGGACGGACTGACTGGACCCGGTGAGTTCGCCCGCCAGGTCCCGGTCACCCGTGACGGTTACCTCGTCACCGATCAGGGTCTCCGGTTCCATGGCTACTTCGAGCACGGTCGGTCTGTTTTCGGTGACGACTATCTCGCTTCGGACCGTTCGGTAGCCGACGAAGCGGAATTCGAACGTGTGTGCGCCTGCCGGCACGTTCTCCAGGCGAAATTCGCCTTTTTCGTCCGTGAACGCTCCGATCTCGAGCGCCGGCATCATGACGGTCACCGCCGGTAAGGGTTCGCCTGATTCGTTCAGCACCTTGCCGCGCACCGCGACGGTCTGCGCTTCGACTTGAAGAACGAGACCGGACAAGGCTATCGCCAGGACGGCGCACAGGATTTTCGTTGCGTTCATAGGTAATCCCAGGACGCGCGTTTCCTAAGAATAGGTCACGACCGTGTTAGTACCTGCTAGCGCACCTCCACTTGGAAGGTCACATCGATATCCGTCTCGTCGCTCTGGGTCACCCCGTCCTTGGGCCCTTCATCATAGTGACTCAGAATGACCCGAAGCTGGCCGTCCTGCGCGTTAGCGGGGACAGAAAGCATGAATGCGACTCCGACGGGATGATCGGCGCCCGAGTTCGTCGTATAATCGGATTCCTTGTCCGCATAGGTAACGGTGGCCGGCGAAAAACCCCCGAGGGTTCGATAGAAGAACTGGTGGGCCTCGGCTTCCTCCTCCACCTCCTCGGTGATGTTCTCCGCCGGGCTTTCCAACTCGTTCAACACCTGTACCGCGCCGTCGTAATCCGTACCCGCGTTTACGACCAGCGTGCCCACAACCGGAGCATTACCGCCTTCGCCGTCCAGGTCCTGGAACTGCACAGTAACCGGCGCTCCTCCGCCACTGGGCGTAAGCGTGATCCTGAGCGTCGTGATGAGTTCTTCTTCACCCGGTCCATGGTCGTCCTCTTCATGTTCTTCCGGTTCGGTAGGACCGGTCGGACTGGATTCTTCGTCGTCGGCGCAGGCGAACGTGAGCGCGGCGGTGACGAATACCGCGACGGTAAGGACGGACAGTACGTTCCAGCGATGCTTGAACATGTCGGGCTTCTCCTCTTTGCTGTGCTGCGTGAAGTAAAATGAACTGCTTTTACATAAACGGCACCAGGTACCGCGATCCGGCGCCGGTCCGGATAACCCTGACAGAAAACTACAGGTTCTGTTGCCGATTTCGGTGCCGACCGATGCGGGTGAACCCCGAGCCGGCGATTGGAACCGGCCCTCGACCCCTGCGTGCAATCATCCGGGCGGTATCGATACGGCCGGCGATTCGAGCGGTCTGGACTTACCAATCTGGACGTCTGGAAGGGTCACGGGCCGCGCCGATAGGATTCGGGCGATCGGCCGGAGGCCTGAGCCTGCAGGCTGTCGGGTCAGGGAAGGGGCGGCGCGCGGTTTCGGTGTTGCGCGTCCTGAAGCCGGGGGTATCCGGGTTCCGGTTCGCCGGCCACGGGGCAGACAAACTCGTAGTCCGGGAGGGTAGAAGAGGACTTTTCAAGTACCGCGAAGGACGCGGCGGCAATAAGGCAGCCCTGGCAGTGGTCCACATGAGCGGCGCTGGTCTCCAGCGCGGCGCAGTCATGCGGGTCACTGGCGAAAAGCAAGGCGAAAACAAGGACGGATGTGAAGGTAAGCAGTCTCATGCCGGACTCGTCACGTGGTGGCTGGACCAATCCTGAAGATCGCGAACGAATTCGAAGCTTCAACAGTAGTTTTCAGTTGCTTAAATCTGTGCAATTTCAGCCGATTTGTCAAGTGATTTCGCGGCTTCGCCGAATACGGTCTTGACACGGACCCGACCCCTTGTTATTATTCCGCGCCGCGAAATAAAGCAACGCCAAAAACACGCGGACATCTGCAATTTTGGCTTGAAAAGGAGCGAGAACAGGGGTGTCCGAAAAACCCATGATCGAGACGAATGGGCTTTGTAAGTACTACGGTTCGTTCGTCGCCGTGCAAGACATCACCTTTACCATTCCCGAAGGCCAGATCGTGGCGTTCCTGGGGCCCAACGGCGCCGGCAAGTCCACCACGATGAAGATGCTGAGCGGCTATCTCGGCGCGAGCGCGGGCAGCGCGGCAGTCGCCGGGCTCGACGTGAGGCGCGAACGCCTGGCCATGTCGAGACACCTGGGATACCTGCCCGAAAACGGCCCGCTGTACCAGAACATGACGCCGCTCGAACTCCTCCGGTTCTTCGGCGAGGCCCGCGGACTCGATCCGCTCCGGCTGGCCAGCCGCCTGGACTACGTCACCGACCGGTGCAACCTGCACGAGGCCCTCGAAAAACCCATCGACAAGCTGTCCCGTGGCAACAAGCAGCGGGTAGGCCTCGCACAGGCCCTGCTCCACGACCCCGACGTGCTCATCATGGACGAGCCGACCGCCGGGCTCGATCCCAACCAGATCCGGGATTTCCGACAGGACATCCGGCTGCTTGGCCAGACCAAGACGATCCTCCTTTCCACCCACATCCTCCAGGAAGTGGACGTCATCGCCGACCGCGTGCTCCTGATCAACGAGGGCAGGCTGGTCTACGACGGCACACCCGCCGGCCTGGGCCGCGACGGATCGCTCGAAGCCGCCTTCTACGCCCTGACCGCAGACGGCGGGGAGGCGGAGGATGAGACGACGAAGGGCGGGGAGGCGAGCGAATGAACGTCGGTGCTTTCAGCTGTCTCAACACCGGGGTGGTGGCGGCCATCGTCCGCCGCGACATGCGCCTGGCCTTCAGCAATCCCACGGGATATGTCTTCGTAACGCTCTTCATATTCCTCAGCGCGGCCGCTGCCTTCTGGCAGGTCCCGTTCTTCCTGAACAACCTGGCAAACCTCGACCAGTTGAACGCCGTGTTCCCTTACCTCTTGCTCTTTTTCATCCCGGCGCTGACCATGGGGGTCTGGGCCGAGGAAGCCCGGCAGGGAACGGATGAACTGCTGCTGACGCTCCCGGCGACGGACCTGGAAGTCGTCCTGGGCAAGTATCTCGCGGTGGTGGGCGTCTACACGGCGTCGCTCGTGCTGTCCCTGAGTCACGTGCTGGTGCTGATGTTTCTCGGCAGTCCCGACCTCGGGCTCATGGCCGGCAACTACTTCGGCTACTGGCTTGCCGGCGCCGCCCTCATCGCCGTCGGCATGCTGGCGTCCCTGCTCACCGCGCACGTGACCATCGCCTTCATCCTGGGCGCGCTGTTCTGCGCCGCCTTCGTGCTCATCGGTCCCATCGCGGGCGGGATCAGCGACGGGCTGCGGGATCTGCTGTCGCCCCTGGGTCTCTTCAATGCCTTCGACGACTTCGCGCGCGGCGTCGTCAGTTTCTCCGGCCTGGTCCATTTCGTCTCGGTCGCGGGCCTTATGCTTTACCTCAATGTGGTAGTGATCAGCAGGCGCCACTGGCCCGTGCGGGCCGGCGGGTACAGGATGGGAATCCACCATGGCGCGAGGGCGGCTGCGCTTGTCGCGGCGGTTGTCGGGTTGAACGTCATCCTGGGCCGTGCTGGAATCCGCGTGGACGTGACCGCCGAAGGGCTCCATTCGCTTTCCGACGAGACCGTGCAGATGCTGTCGGCACTGGACCCGGAGCGTCCCGTGTTCATCCAGGCCTTCGTGAGTCCCGAGGTACCGGAGTCCTATCTCCAGACCCGTTCGAACCTGGTGGACGTCCTCAAGGAACTGGACGCCGCGGGAGGCTCCCGCGTCCAGGTGCGCATCGAGGAAACCGAGATGTACTCTCCCGAGGCCCGGGAAGCCCGGGATCGGTTCGGCATCACGCCCCGCGAACTGCCGGACCTGCGGAGCGCCCGGTCCGGATTCGCGAACGTCTTCGCGGGGGTCGCCGTCACCTGCGGTCCGGAAGAACAGGTCATCGGATTCCTGGATACGGGCCTGCCCGTCGAGTACGAACTGGTACGCAGTCTTCGCGTGGTGGCCCGTGCGGACCGCGCGAAATTCGGCATACTTTCCACGGACGTGCGGCTCTTCGGTGGATTCGATTTCAACACCATGCAGAGCCGGCAGCCCTGGGCCATGACCGAGGAACTTCGCAAGCAGTACGACGTGGTGCAGGTCCAGCCCCAGGACGACTATCCGGACGACCTGGACGCGCTCATGGTCGCCCTGCCCAACACGTTGACGCAGGCGGACATGGACCGGCTTTCGGACTACATCGCGGCGGGACATCCCACGCTGCTTCTCCTGGATCCCCTGCCGTCGTTCAACCTGACCCTGTCCCCCTCGGAGCAGAAGGGCGCAGGCGCCAACCCCTTCGCGGGCAACCAGCAGCCGCCCCCTGCGCCGAAGGGCGACATCCAGGGTCTGCTTCGCCGTTTCGGCGTGGAATGGAACTCCGGTCTGATCGTGTGGGACCGCTACAATCCCCACCCCGGCATGGCCCACCTCCCGCCGGAAGTGGTCTTTGCCTCCCCGGGCAACGAGAACCCGGACACCTTCAACCAGGAGGCCGTCAGCACCGCGTCGCTACAGGAACTCGTCTTCATCTTCCCGGGCCGGCTGCAGCCATCGGGGAACGGGGAGTTCACCTTCACGTCCCTGGTGCAGAGCGGCGCGGTCTCGGGACTTACCGCCTACTCCCAGCTCGTTCAGCGCAACTTCTTCGGCGGTTCGCAACTGGTCCTGTCCAACGTCCCGCGGCGGGCAAGCCAGAACGTCTACACGATCGCCGCCCACGTCGCGGGGTTCGCGGGCGCGGGCAGTTCGGCAGACGCGAGCTTTTCTTCGGATGCGCGCGAGGGCGAACCCGAGACGAATAGCGCGGCAGGCGCCGGGGAAGCCGCACCCGTGAACCTGACCGTCGTGGCCGACGTGGATTTCGCGTCGCAGCAGTTCTTCGATATCCGCCGCGTAGGCGCCGGGGGGTTCAATTTCGACAACGTCACCTTTTTCCTGAACATAATGGACGTACTGGTGGGCGACGAATCCTTCATCGCGCTGCGCAGCAAGCGGGTCCGGTACCGGACGCTTGAAACCGTCGAACAGCAGACTCTGGCCTACACCCTGCAACGGGCGGAGGACGAGGACGAAGCCGAACAGGAGGCACAGGCGGCCCTGGACCAGGCCCGCCGCCGGCTCACGGCCCGCGTGGACGAGGTCCGGCAGCGGACCGACCTGGACGAGCAGACCCGCCGGATCATGGTCCGGAACCTGGAGGAAGTGGAGAACCGGCGGTTCGAGACGCTGAAGACCAACATCGAGGCCGAAAAGGAAGCCAGAATCCAGGACGGCAAGGAAATGATGGAAGGTCAGATCCGCCTGATTCAGAACACCATCAAGAACCTCGCCGCCCTGCTTCCACCCGTGCCGGTCTTCCTCCTGGGCGTATTTATCTTCCTCCGGCGCAGGCGCCGGGAGAACGATGCGGCCGCCGCCGCGCGAAGGCTGAGGAACTGACCATGGAAGAGACCCGAAAGACGCTGGTCTTCGTCGGCGTTGCGGCGCTGGTGACCGTCGCGGCCTATTTCGCGGCGCCGGCCGATCCGACGCTGGAGGCCTTCTCCGACCGGGGCGAGGTCTTCTTTCCCGAGTTCACCGATCCCAACGAAGCGGCCTCGCTGGAGGTCATCGATTTCGACGAGATCACCGGGAGCGTCGCCGCGTTCAACGTGGTGTTCAAAGGTACGCGCTGGCGCATTCCTTCCCATCACAACTACCCGGCCGATGATCGGGACCGCCTGGCCCGTACCGCCGCGGGACTCATCGAGGTCCGCAAGGACGACGTGGTCGCCGAGGTTGCCGCGGATCACGAGGCCCTGGGCGTGGTGGACCCGCTCGACGAAGCTGTCGCCTCCCTGGCCGGACGGGGCAAGCGCGTCACGGTCAAGGACGGGAACGACAACCTGCTCGCCGACCTCATCGTCGGCAAAAGCGTACCCGGACGGGAGGGCAGGTACCGCTACCTCCGGGTGCCGGGACAGAAACGGACCTACGCGGCGCGCTTCGACGTGGACGTGTCGTCCCGTTTCGGCGACTGGATAGAGAAGGACCTCCTGGAAGTGGACCAGAATCGGATCGAGCAGGTCATCCTGAAGGACTACTCCATAGACGAACGCACCCGGGTCCTGAACCAGCGCGACACGATCATCCTGACGCGGGGCGACCCCGACTGGACGGCCAACCGCATGCGAAGCGGGGAGAAAGTCGACGGGGCGAAGATGGAAGACCTGCTCAAGGCCCTGGATGAACTGACCATCGTGGGGGTCCGTCCCAAGCCGGCCGGCCTTTCCAGGAGTCTGGAGGACAACGAGGGCATCAACATAACCCGCGGCGACCTGGCCTCCCTGCAGGAGAAAGGCTACTTCTTCACCCGGGACGGCCAGCTGGTTTCCAACGAAGGGGAGACGCAGGTCCGCACGGCGGACGGGGTCGTATACACGCTACGCTTCGGTGAGATCGTGTACGGGGCCGGAGACGCGGTTACCGCCGGTTCGGGCGGCGCCGGGGTCGGAGGTTCAGACGAACCTGGAGAAAATCGGTACCTGTTCATCACGACCGGATTCAACGCGGGCATGTTCCCGGAACCGCCCAGGCCCGGCGACCTGGCTTTCCAGGGCCGGGCGGACTCGCTCTGGACCGACGCCGACCGGACCAATGCCGATCTGCAGGAAAAACATGAAGCCTGGCAAAGCAACGTGGATACCGGGCGGCGGACCTCCGCGGACCTGAACGCCCGCTTCGCACGGTGGTACTACGTGATCTCCGCGGACAGCTTTGACCGGATCCATCTCAGGCGCGGAGACCTGGTCGCCACCGAGTGAGCGCTTCACCCGGCACTATCGCGCCGCGTGCGAAGAGATTGCGCCGCGCGTGGCGATAACAGCGTATCCCATACCCGCCACGATACGTACACGCGGTTCGAAGAACCCCTACCAGGGATGACCGATTGAACCAGGATCAGACCTGCGCGGCGGTCATCGCGCGCACCCTGCACGACTCCGGCGTCCGCGTCGCCTTTGGCCATCCAGGCGGCGAAGTGCTGGAACTGATCGACGCACTCGAACGCGCGGGCATCCGGTTCGTCCTGACCGGCCACGAATCCACGGCGGCGTTCATGGCCGCGGCCGCCGGACGACTGACCGGGATTCCGGGGGTGTGCGTCGCGACGCTGGGGCCGGGTGCATGCAACCTGGTTCTCGGCGTCGGCACCGCCTTCCTGGACCGCGATCCGATCGTGGCCATCTCCGCGCGGACGTCGACGGAGCGGCACCACCGGAGCAACAAGCAGAACCTTCCCCTGATCGATCTGTTCACGCCCATCACCCGATGGTCTGCCGACCTGGAAGACGCCGCGGTCGAAGACACCGTTAAAAACGCCCTGTCCACCTCCGCCGGTCCGCCGCGGGGTCCGGTATACCTTTCCCTGCCGTCCGACGTGGCGGGGAAGCCGGCCGTCGATGGCGATTCCGGGAATCGGGATGCCGTCCGCGGATCTGTAAATCGAGCCGGCGCCGGGCAGATCCAGCCAGGGTATCCGCCTCTCCCGCCCCCCCCGGGCGAAGCCGATCTCTCCCGCATTCTGTCCGCCCTGAACGAAGCCGAGAGACCCGTTGCCGTGGTCGGCATCGCCATGGACGCGACAAGGGACGCGCCGACCGTGCGGCGCTTCCTGCGGGATACCGGCCTGCCCTATACCACGACCGTTCAGGCGAAGGGGATCGCCGACGAGCGCGGAGCCGGATTCCTGGGCACAATCGCACCGGCCGCCGGCGAAGACCGGATCATCGAATGGCTGGAGCAAAGCGACTGCGTCCTGGGCATCGGATTCGATCCCGTGGAGATCTCCCGGCTCTGGCACTTCGATGCGCCGCTGCACGTGGTCACCAACGCCCCCGTGGGCTTCGGCGCCTGGAGCCCGCCCGCTTCCTGCGTAGGCGAGGTGGCCGGCCTGCTCGGCCGGATCGCGGAGGGTTATACCGGGCGCGGCGCGTGGACGGACGATGACATCCGGTACCTGAGAGCGCGCGTAGACGCGGTCTACCACCCCCCGGCCGCCGAGGGACCGGAGGGCATGTCGCCCTATCACCTGGTCGGCGTCCTGCGGGATGCCCTGCCGGAAGACACCATCGTCTCCTCGGACGTGGGCGCGCACAAGAACGTCATGGGACAACGCTGGCTGGCGCCGGGACCTGATACCTTCCTCATGTCCAACGGCCTCTCTTCCATGGGTTACGGCGTGGGGGCGGCCATGGGCGCCGCGACGGTCTGTCCCGAACGGCCGGTGGTGGCCGTGACGGGCGACGGGGCCTTCGCCATGATGGTGCAGGAACTCGAAACCATCAGGCGGACGGGCATCTCGCCCCTGCTCGTCGTCCTGTACGACGCTTCGCTGGCGGTCATCAAGATCGCCCAGCAGGCCCGGGGGCTGCCCGAGACGGGGGTCGACTTCGCGCCGGTGGACTGGGTGAAGGTCGCCGAAGGATTCGGTGTCGGCGCGGAGGCCGCCGGCAACCTGGCAGAAGTCCGCGACGCCGTCAGGCACTGGGTGCGTCACCGGGAGGCGCGGGTCCTGATCGTCCCCGTGGACGAAGGACTCTATACCGGACTGAAATACTGAGTTCGCGGGATGAGACCCTGCCGGTTCCATCTTTCGAATCCGGTGCCGGGGATCCTCCGCGCAGCCGATAAATCGTTCAATAAATCGGGCAAAATAAACATGGCGGGCACGGGTGTGTTCCGCCATATTGTACCCACCTGAGATGTTCCGGTCCTCGACGGGCCGGAACGCTATCCTGACATCGACCGGACGCAAGGGGAGGATCGGGGACCATGGGAGCCGAATTTACGCTCATACTGGCCGTGGTACTTGGCCTTTACATGGCCTTTTCCATAGGCGCCAACGACGTGGCCAACGCCATGGGAACCTCGGTCGGGTCGAAGGCG
>JAPOYX010000164.1:52076-58563 GCA_026706345.1 Gemmatimonadota bacterium
TCAAGCAGGCCATCCTCATCGCCGCGGTGCTCGAATTCCTGGGCGCCTTCCTCGTAGGGGGACAGGTTACCAAGACCGTCCGGGGCGGCATACTGGATCCGGTCGTCTCCGCGTCCGCGCCGGAACTTATCGTGTACGGCATGCTCGCGTCCCTCATGGCGGCCGGCACCTGGCTCGTAGTCGCTTCCCGGCTGGGCTGGCCCGTGTCCACCACCCATTCGATCGTGGGCGCCATAGCGGGGTTCGGCATGGTGGCTTTCGGCACCAGCGTCGTGCAGTGGGAACAACTGATACAGATCGTTGCCTCCTGGGTCGTTTCGCCTCTGCTGTCCGGCGCCCTGGCCTATCTGATCTACAGCGCGATCAAGTGGACGATTCTTCGACATCCCGATCCCGTGCGGATGACCCGGAAATGGGCGCCGCTGTACATATTCAGCGTCGTCATCGTCATCTCGCTGGTCACCCTGTTCAAGGGGCTCAAGAATATCGACCTGGATCTCACCCTGGTGGAATCCCTGCTCTGGTCCTCCATCCTGGGCATCTTCGCCGTCATCGCGGGCTACTTTCTCCTCGGCATGATCGGCAACCGGCCGGGGACAGAACCCGTGGACGCATCGTCCGGTGACGCCCAGATGGCCATCGTGGAAAAAATGTTCGGCGTGCTCCAGATCATGAGCGCCTGCGCCGTGGCCTTCGCCCATGGATCCAACGACGTGGCGAATGCCATCGGACCGCTGGCGGCCGTAGTGAACATCAGCCAATCCGGGGTGGTCAACCCCGAGTCTCCGGTGCCCGCCTGGCTTCTGCTGGTCGGCGGCGTCGGCATCGTCATCGGGTTGGCGACCATGGGCTACCGGGTCATGGCGACGATCGGAACCAAGATCACGGAGTTGACACCCACCCGGGGATACTCGGCCGAATTCGCCGCTGCCATTACCATCGTCCTGGCAAGTCGCCTCGGCCTGCCCATTTCGACGACCCAGACCCTGGTAGGCGGGGTCATGGGCGTGGGGCTGGCCCAGGGCGTCAAGGCCCTCGACTTGAGCATCCTGGGAAGGATCGCGGCCTCCTGGATCGTCACCGTTCCCGTCGGCGCCCTGCTGGCGATCGTCTTCTTCTACCTGTTCCGTGCCATTCTCTGATCCGGCGGCCGGACGCAGCCTGCCGGGCAGCGTGCTCCACCTCCCCTCGTACAGACACGGGCGGCGGACCTCATGAACGACACGCCCCTGCACGCGGCTGAGCCCGGAGACATCCCCGCGCCTCCGCGCCTCAGGTTCACCCTCGTTTCCGGCGTGCTGGTCCTGAGCGCCTACCTGGTCCTGCAGTTCGCCGCGACCATCGCCGCGGTGGTCGTGCTGAACCTGGACCCCGCGGAACGCATGGGCGACCTGGTCGCCCTGGGCGTGATCTTCTCCGCCGGACCCTGCACATTGCTGGTATTGCGCGTCGTCAGCCGCGCGCGGGACATCGACCCGCGAACCTGGCTGGCGCTTCTTCCGGTCCGCACCACGACTCTGCTCGGGTGGGTACTGCTCGCCTGGGTACTGCTGCACGCCGCCGACCTGGTCACCGTCGAGCTCGGACGATCGCCCGTGCCGCCGGTCATGGAAACGATCATCGAAACCACGCGTTACACCGCACTGCTGTGGTTCGCGCTCGTGATCGCCGCGCCGGTTTTCGAAGAAGTGCTGTTCAGGGGATTTCTGTACGAGGGGCTGCGCCGGACAAGGATGGGCGCCGGAGGGACGATCGTCGTCACGACACTGCTCTGGACGCTGTTGCACGTCGCCCAGTACGATGCGTATTTTCTCACGCTGATCGCCCTGATCGGGATCCTGCTCGGGATCGCCCGGGAACGTACCGGTTCGTTATACGTCCCTCTCGCCATCCATGCGGTGAACAACCTGCTGGGCACGCTGCAGATGGCGGAAGAAAGAGACGCCCTCGTCCATGCGTTGTTTTAACGAAGGGTATTAAGGGGAACTGAAAGGCGAGGCGGTTTCGGGGACGGTCCCGCTTCAGACGCCCAGGGCCTTCTTGTTCTCGGGGGTCAGCTTGGCCAGCGTGCGCTTGAACTTGTAGTGGCCTTCTTCGGACTTGACGGGCTTGACCAGCAATACAGTCTGGACCTGCTCGTCCTGATCCTTGTCGCTCCCCTTCGCCATCTTGGCCGCAAAGCTTCTGTCCTTAGCCATCTTCCATATCCTCCCAAACCAAGCCCTTCAGCCTCTTTCGTCGCGGTTACCTGCGGTTCGATCGACTCCTTGACACGTCCAATCTAACGATTCCCTCTGAGAAAAGCAACTTGAACCGTTGAACCGGCGTCCGGCGCCGGCAAAAGTACTCATACAATCCTCACAGAATACTCACCGGGACCTCACGCATTCCATATATGGAATAAGTATAATGTCCCTCATAGGCACACGTCTTTCCACCTGTCGCGAATCCGAATCCGTCCTCCATTGGCAAAAACGCCGCTCGCCATGATGAAGGACTCACACCCAATGCATCCGGCAACTGTAAGGGGGATCAAGATGAAGCGGATCACAGACAGCAAACCATTCCATTTCGTCCTACACTCCATCGCGCTGCTTCTCCTGATCGGCGCACCGGCGGTCCTGGCCCAGGAAACCGCTGAAGAAGCAGTCCCGGCAGAAGAGCAGACGACAACCGGGGAAGCGGTTCAGGAAATGTCGGTCATACTGGAGACGCCATTGGATGCCGTGGTGGTGACCGGGTCCCGTGCGCAGCCGCGCTCCCTGACGGAATCGGCCGTGCCCATCGACGTGATTCAAGTCGAGGAGTTCGTTCAGCAGGGCGGTTCGGATCTCGCTGACCTGATGCGAAACGTCGTACCCTCCTACAACGTCAACACCCAGCCGATCAGCGACGCGGGCACCATCGTCCGGCCATTGCGCTCGAAAGGGTGGAAGTCCTGCGAGACGGCGCCTCGGCGCAGTACGGTTCCGACGCCATCGCGGGGGTGCTGAACTTCCAACTCAAGGACAACTACGACGGATTCAACATGGAGACGAAGGTCGGCAGCTTCCAGGACGGTTCCGGCAGGTTCCTCGGTGACGGAGAGCTGTTCTCAGTCGCGGGCAATGTCGGTATAGGCCATGAAGACGCGTGGGCCAGTCTCAGCGTGGAATACGGCAACTCCAGCGAAACGATCCTTCGGTACAGACGGCATCCGGCGCGGCCCTGATCGCGGCCGGCAATCTCGACATAGCCAATCCCGAGCATTTCTGGGGCCAGCCCTTTGTACGGGACGACCTGAAGATCTTCGCCAACTACGGCGCGGCGATCGGCGATAACCTCGAGTTCTTCGGCCACGCCAACTATGCCAGCAAGGAAGTCGACGGCGGGTTTTACTTCCGCAATCCGCACACCCGCGGCGGCGTGTTCCAGGGGCCCGTGGTGAATATTGACGGAGCGATGCTACCATCGGTGCTGGTCGGCGACCTGGACGGCGTGGGCCAGGGCGGCGAATGCGCGCCGGTGCCCATCATCAACGACCGGCCGGACCAGGAAGCCTGGCTGCGGATTCGCGACGATCCCAACTGCTTCTCGTTTCTGAAAATGTTTCCCGGGGGATTCACGCCCCGGTTCGGCGCGTTCGCGTCGGACGAGTCCGTGGTCCTTGGCATCAGGGGACGCGCGGCGACCCTGATGCGCTGGGAACTGAGCGCGGCGTACGGACGCAACGAGGCGGACTATTTCATCTACAATACGGTCAACGCCTCCATGGGTCCCGACACCCCGACCTATTTCGATCCGGGCTCCTATGTCCAGTCCGAAGTCAACCTGAACTTCGACGTGACCTACCCGGTCGGCAACAATCTGGTCCTAGCCGCAGGTCTCGAACGCCGGACCGAGACCTTCGAGATCGTCGAAGGCCAGATCGAGTCCTACCTGATTGGCCAGCCCCTCGCCAGCCAGGGATTCACGTCGGCTACCAATGGTTTCGCGGGATTCAGCAAGGTCGCCTCGGGTGAGTGGGACCGTTCCAACAATGCGATCTACCTGGAAGGCGGTCTCACGCCCACGGACCGGTGGCTGCTCGATTTGGCCGTGCGTGCCGAAGATTTCGAAGATTTCGGTACGACCACCAACTACAAGGTGGCCACGAACTCCAGCTTAACCGACGAAGTGAAACTGCGCGGCAGCGCCAGTACGGGTTTCAGGGCGCCGACACCCGGCCAGCAGAACGCGTTCAACATCACGACGGAGTTCGATCTGGAACTGAACGACCTGGTGAACAACGGTACGGTGCCTTCCAACAGCCGCGCGGCCGAGTTGAAGGGCGGCAAGCCGCTCGACGCGGAGAAGTCCGTAAACATCTCCGCGGGCCTCGTCTTCGATCTGGGCACCGTGAGCGCCACCATCGATTATTTCGACATCAGGGTGCGCGACCGCCTGACCGTCTCCCAGAATTTCGAGCTCACCGACGAGGAGAGAGCCCAGTTGATCGCCGAAGGCATCACCAGCGCGGCGGGGTTGCAGGGGTTTCAGTTTTTCACCAATGATTTCGACTCCGCCAACCGGGGAATCAATGTCGTCATATCTGCGCCGGTGAACTCGGGTACGCTCAGCCTGGCCTACAACTACACGAGTTCCGAAGTCACCGATCACAATCCGGAAATCCTGGGCGCCACGCAGATCAAGGCGCTGGAGGAGGGACTCCCCAGGCAACGCGGCGCCCTGACGCTGACCCAGGCCCTGTCCGATAATTTGAACGCCCTGGGACGGGCCAGCTACTACGGTTCCTGGTATGATTTTCGCGATGGCGAGACCTATGAAGGCAAGGTCCTGCTGGACCTGGAGAGTACCATTAAGTTCAACGACGAGCGGTCCAGGATAACCATTGGCGGGCAGAACATCCTGAACACCTATCCGGACGAGAATCCCCATGCCGCCGGCGACCCCTCGGGAGGCCCGGGCAACAAGTACAGCCAGTACAGTCCGTTCGGCTTCAGCGGCGCGTTCTGGTACGTCAAGTATGGCTTCTCGCTCTGATATCCGCCGGTTGGTTGCAGGACCGGACCGCCGCCATTGAATCGAGGACTTCCGCGTTTTACTTTCACGCGGCCAACCGCGCCCCGGAACCTGCAGGTTCCGGGGCGTTTCTTTTTCCCTATGTAGTCCGGGATTACTATTCAATAGACAATGCGTGCTTCCCGACGTATCTTGGTCCGGTTCACACACGATGACCGGAGCGGGCGCGTGAATAGGCAAACGATACGGCAAAACGCGAAAAAACAGGCCTATCGGCAGACTGAAGGCGGGAAGCCCGACCTGAGGGGCCTGACGCTGCCCGAGATCTCGCGGATCGTCGCGGAGATGAACGAACCGGGCTACCGGGCCGGGCAGATCGCCTCGTGGGTATACAAGAAGGCCGCGGGGTCATTTGAAGAAATGACCAACCTGTCCAAGTCATTCCGGGCCGGACTGGCCGACCGTGCGTGCCTGAAACCCCTGACTCCCGCCAGGCGTTCGAAGTCGCGTCACGGACCGACGACGAAGTACCTGTTCGAACTCGGGGACGGCCAGAAGGTGGAAACCGTTCTGATCGGCGGGTCGAGGCGCAATACGCTCTGTATCTCCACGCAGGTGGGATGCGCTATCGGCTGCCGTTTCTGCGCGAGCGGACTGGAGGGCCTGGTGCGCAACCTGACGTCGTCCGAAATCGTCGACCAGGTCGTACAGGTCAGGAAGCTGGCGGGGCAGGACGGGCCGGACGGCGAAGTGCGGTCCATAAACAACATTGTCGTCATGGGCATGGGGGAACCGCTGGCCAACTACCGCCAGGTGCTGCGGGCCGTGCGGATCATCAACGCCGACTGGGGACTCGGCATCGGCGCGAGGAGAATCACGTTATCCACCAGCGGACTGGTTCCGAAGATCTACCAGTTGGCCGAAGAGAAGATCCAGTTCGAACTGTCTGTTTCCCTCCATGCCGCCGACGACCGGACCCGTTCCTTGATCGTGCCGATCAACAGGCGCTATCCCCTCAAGCAGCTCATGAAGGCATGCCGCCATTACACCGGGGTGACCGACCGGATCATTACCTATGAATACGTCCTGCTCAAGGGCGTGAACGACCGGTTCCAGGACGCGGAAAACCTTGTCAGGCTGTTGAAAAAAGACAAGTGCAAGCTGAATCTCATTCCCTATAACCCGGTGCGCGGCCTGCCCTACGAAACGCCCGACGAACACCGGCAGGCGGTATTCGCGGATGCGCTGCGGGCGGGCGGGCTGCAACTGACCATGCGCCGGGAGCGCGGACGGGACATCGACGCGGCGTGCGGTCAACTGCGCCTCGCTGAATCCCGGAAAGCCCGCGCCGGATGACAGGCGGCGTGCGGTCAACTGCGCCTCACTGAATTCCGGAAAGCCCTCGACGAATAGCAGGCGGCGGGAGGGAATGCGGACCAGGCGGACCAGGCGGACCAGGCGGACCAGGCGGACCAGGCGGACCAGG